>NZ_PCYV01000002.1:0-113574 GCF_002553785.1 Lactobacillus sp. UMNPBX15 | reverse complement strand
TAATTGTTTACCAGTTCAGTAGTAAATTTATGCATTAAATCCGTTTGAATGTTTTGGGCACGCTGATAGGATGCCTGAAGCTTGATTCTCGTCTTCAAGTATTTCTTGCTTTGCGCACCTTTAATTCTACCGTTGACTGTTCGCTTCTTTGCCAGCTGCTTTTGATAATGCTTTATTTTGCTGTATGTTTTGGTCAAAGACTTAGGAATAATCAAAAGCTGACCATCTTCATAATTGAAATGGCCTACGTTTATATCTACCCCGGTCGCTTTGCCTGTTTTCTTTTTGACTTCGAACCTATCTTTGGGGATCTTATATGGAATTGCCACATAATACCTATCCCTTACTCGATAGAAAGACATTGTTCCTGTAGGATAATCAAAAGGCTTTTCTGACAATTTTATTGGTTGCCAATTTGCTTTCAACCCTTGAGGCTTTTCCAAAACCAGCTTGCCATTAACAATTCTAGCTTGGTCGCTCTTGAAGCCTTGCTTGGGAGCCCGCTTAGATTTAAATTTAGGCTTGCCCCAATCTTTTTGAGCCTTATTGAAAAAATTTTGCCAGGCTTTGCCCAAATCCTGTACGGCTAGCTGCAATAGATGGGCTGAATAGCTAAATTGCCAGTCTTCTTTTTCTGCCACTAGTTTATTCCTGATGGCTTTCCAATTAGGCGCAGGATAGCTGGCAAGCATTTCTTCTTGTTCGGCAGTAAATTTGCGTTGACTCTTGGCCTTTCGCAGTTCAGCTTTGATCTCTTTATCAAGCATCAGCTGCCTAATGTCGTATTCGTCATTCCACAAAGCCAAGGCTTCATTCCAGCAGAATCTCCGATAATCGCAATTGCGATCAAAAACAGCCTTCATCTGTTTGTTGGGAAACAGCTCATAGGATTTGGTTTTTATATAGTATTCTGGCATTTTATCCACCTCCTTTTATAGATGCATCGCTTATTCTTTTAAATTAGGATCGTTCTTTATTTTGTTTTTATACCTTCTCAGTCCATAAAGACGGCATGAAAAAACATGAATAATGCTAATTAAGTCTTCCACTAGCTCCTTATCTGGCGAAGTATCCTCATTGTTTAAGACGATTATCTTACAGTCATGCCAAGCACAAAATTCTTGAAAGAACTTAAAGCCAAAACGGATAAAGCGATCTTCATAAGTAACGTAGATCTCTTTAATCTGATTTGCATCGATGTCTTTGATCAACTTAAGCCATTTAGGACGTTTATAGTTTAAGCCCGATCCAATATCTGAGATATATTCATCGGCGATAATGCCTCTAGCATTCAAGAATTGCCTTAAAAAAGCAACTTGATCTTTTAAATCGTCTTTTTGCCCATTGGAAGATACCCGCGCGTAAGCCACAATTTTGCGTTTATCAATGGGCTCGTTATGATCAAGGCCTAAATACTGATCAAGCTCTGATTGATAGTAAAATCGTCTGTTGTTAGCTGTTCGATGAGCTTTTAATTTCCCAGCTCGATCCCAGCTTTGAAGAGTGAACGGCGCTTTGCCAAGATAGGCAGCAGCTTCTTTTAAATACATAATTCTAGACATAAAAAATCTCACCACCTTGTAGCGAGATTATAGCACACTTTATAACACTTAAGAAACACAATTACACATATATTTTTAAACCTGTTGAAACTCTTTTATTCCATTTTTAAATTCCATACTTTAGGAATATGCTTAACCTATCTATTCCGATAAGAAATTCCCCAAGCAAAAATCAAAACAAGCACAAAGTTGACCAGTAACGTAAATCCAGTTACCCAAAATACTGTTGCGTAGTTTGAAAAACCGGAAATCGTTGATCCCATTAATGATCCTAACATGGCGCCAACTGCTTGAAATGACTGGTTATAACTGAAAACACGGCCGAAACTTTCGCTTGGCGTATTCAAAGTTAACACAGTCTGAGCAGCTGGCAGCATCCCTGCACTGGCGATTCCCAACAAGAAACGCAATCCTGCCAAAACCCACGGTGAGGTAGTCAAGGCCATTGGCACAAACAAAATCGCTCCAACAACTAAGCCGATCCTTAATACGCTTAGTGGTCCAATTTCATCCATTTTGTGTCCGATTCGTGAGGCGGCAATTAAAGTCCCCAGACCTGGCGTTGCCGCAACGACACCCGCTACAAAGGCGACATCTGCGCCATGGGGCATCATCGACTTTACATATAATGAAACAATTGGGTCAATTGACATGGTAGATGATTGAACGAGCATTGTTGTAATAAACATGACCACAATCAATTTAACGCTAGGCAAACTTTTCATGATTTCGCCCATTGGCTTCATCTTTTCACGAGAAATTGGAGTAAAGTCTTCATGAACTAAGAACGTTGTACCTAAAAAGACGGTGAACATTAAAACACCGGTAATGAAGAATGGAATCCGATACCCCCAGGCGCCACCAAACATATTGCCAAAGAAGCTGGAGAGAGCACCACCTAATAGCGGTCCAACCAAATTTCCGGCAGTCCCGGCCGTCATCATTTGACTCATGACCCAGCCGCTACGTTCATGCGGCGTTTCACTTGCCATTAAAGCGGTGGCGTTGTTAATATAACCAGAAAAAGAACCTTGAATAAAACGCATTACAATAATATAAATTGCATTGGGTGCAAATCCAGTTAGGGTAATAGTTAAAGCCATCACACCAGAAGCACGCATACACATTAGTTTTCTACCTTTGCGATCAGCGAGGCCGCCCCAATATGGTGAAACTATTGCCTGGGCAATAAAAGTCATTGCAAAAGCTAATCCTGAATAAAGATTGATTTGCAGTTTAGAATAATTACCCAAATCTGAAATAAATAGTGAAATAAAGGGCATTGTCATTGAATAGCCCATCCCAGTGATAAAGCAACCGAGCCATAAGGTGTAAAAGGCCATATGCCAACCAGCTGGCAGTTTTGCTGATTTAGTTTTAGTCAAAAAGTCATCTCTTTCTAAAAAAAAGCACAATTATTAATATTCATTTTAGCACATGCAAAACAAAGCTAAATTTTCTCTGAAATTTCATTCTTAATTCAAGCAAAAAAGTGATAATGTGCTACTATAGTGCTTTGAGAAGGGGGCTGCAGTTTATGGCACATATGTCGCGGCGTGAATATCGCATGAAAAAAGAGCACGGTCAAGCCGGCGCAGATCGTTCACGGACCAATTATACTAAGACAAGAGCAACAACACGTGAAGAATTTCGCAGCAGAAAAATTAGTAATCCTCAGCCGATTATTAATCAAAATGTCGCAAATGCATCAAGGGAAAATTACCATCATGTTAAGTTGAACTTTTGGAATATTTTTTCTGACCGACCATATATTTCGGTTGCGATTATTGTTTTAGCCTTATTTTTCGCCATGATTAAATTCTGGTGGGGATTGGTTATCTTAGCCTTGATCGTCATTGCAGGGATTTTTATCATTGGTCACAGTCACCATCCTGATCGAGTTTTAAGTCTGGAATTTCATCTGAAAGCTTCAAGAAAATTAAGCATGTTAAGAGCACTAGAATTAGGTGGCTCAGTTACCATGTTTTTAGCTACTTATATGAAGCAAGTTGTGTCGGTCGATTTTTCATCGGCTGGATCAACTGATAGTTTCCAACTTGTTCAAGGTATTCTGTCCAATAATGGTGGTGTTTATGGACAACGTGGATCTTATTTCTTGAGTTTGCTTAATACCTTATCTGGTGGATCGCTTTGGAGCTCATATCGTTATGCCACTAATAGTGCGCAGATGATGAATTCAAGTTCTGGGCGCTGGATTATTATGTGGATCTTGCTATTGATGATTGCTCCAGCATTCTGCGTATTAGCACAGTTCTTTAAAGAACCATATTCGCGTAATGTAGCGTTAGTGACTTCAATTATTAGTACAGTTAGTTTTGTCTTGACGCCGGTATTAATGCGTAAATGGGTTGTGGGCTATGCAATGGAAAATCAAGTAGCCCGTGAGGCTGCTAACAATGCTGTCCACATTGGAACAATGGCCTATGTAGGGATGGCGTGCTCGATCTTAGTTTTAGTCATTGCACTTTATCGTTTTATCAAGCAAGATAATTTTGAGTAAAACAAAAACCAGTTTAGTCAATTGGACTAAGCTGGTTTTCTTTAGCTTTTGGGAATTAAAGGAATTTAATTTTAGTACCAGTTGTGAGCTAACCAAAATCTCTTGGCGTTAACCCATGAACCGTAACGACCGTAAACGTAATTATCAGCAACACGTTCTTGGTTTTTAGGTGAAAGGTTACCATGTAAGTAGCCAATGTTTAATTGGTATTTGCCGTAACAAACACCGTTTCTAGCAGTGTAGCTACCACCTGATTCGCGCATTGCGATCCATCTCTTAGCAGCTTTTTCAGCTTTTGAAAGCTTTCTTGCAGCTTGAACAGTTTGAGTAGTTGAAGTATTGGTAGAAAAAGCATTTGCAACTGCAACACAAGCAAAGGCAAGTGCTAAGGCAGCTAAGATTTTTACTAAAGTAGATTTAACATGTTTATTCATTGATGTATTCATTCCTTATTAAATTTAATTAATTCTTTCAAAACTTATTTATTTCTTAATGACTATGCTTCTATAGTACAAGCTCAATATGACAGCAATGTTACAGAACTGAAACGTCATCCTTACAATCAATAAGAAATAGCCTTTTTTGAGCGCTTTTTTCTTTATTTTGGTAAAATTAAAAGTAAATGATCTATTAATTAGGAGGAAAAATATGTCAGTTAAACGTTTTTATGAAACTTTCCACCCAGAACATTATGATTTACGTATTAACGTAAACCGTAAGCAAAAGGAAATTAATGGTACTTCAACGATTACCGGTGAAGTAATTGAAAATCCAGTATTTATTAACCAAAAATATATGACCATTGACAGCGTTAAGGTTGATGGTAAAAAGGTAGATTTTGAAGTACTTGAAAAAGAGGAAGCTATCAAAATTTCAACTGGTGTAAACAGCAAGGCTGTAATTGAAATTGCTTATAGTGCACCACTTACTGATACTATGATGGGTATTTATCCTTCATACTACGAGTTAGAAGGTAAGAAGAAGCAAATTATTGGTACTCAATTTGAAACCACTTTTGCTCGTCAAGCATTCCCATGTATCGACGAACCAGAAGCTAAGGCTACCTTTACTTTAGCCCTTAAGTGGGATGAAGAAGATGGCGAAGTTGCTCTTGCCAATATGCCTGAAGTTGAAGTGGACAAGGACGGCTACCACCACTTTGAAGAAACTGTTCGCATGTCTAGTTACTTGGTTGCCTTTGCCTTTGGTGATTTGCAATCAAAGACTACTCACACTAAGGATGGCGTCTTAATTGGTGTTTATGCAACTAAGGCCCACAAGCCTAAGGAATTAGACTTTGCTTTGGGTGTTGCTAAGAACGCAATTGAATTTTACGAAGAATTTTACCAAACTAAGTATCCACTTCCACAATCATTGCAATTGGCTTTGCCAGATTTCAGTGCTGGTGCCATGGAAAACTGGGGGTTAGTAACTTACCGTGAAGCATATTTACTGCTTGATCCAGACAATACTAGCCTTGAAATGAAGAAATTGGTTGCTACAGTTATTACTCACGAATTGGCTCACCAATGGTTCGGTGATTTAGTAACCATGAAATGGTGGGATAATTTATGGCTTAACGAAAGTTTTGCTAACATGATGGAATACTTGTCAGTTGATGGTCTAGAACCTGATTGGCATATTTGGGAAATGTTCCAAACCAGTGAAGCACCTGCAGCTTTGACTAGAGATGCTACTGACGGTGTTCAACCAATTCAAATGGAAATCAATGACCCAGCAGATATTGACTCTGCCTTCGACAGTGCCATTGTTTATGCCAAGGGTTCTAGAATGTTAGTTATGGTTCGTTCACTTCTTGGTGACGATGCCTTAAGAAAAGGCTTGAAGTATTACTTTGATCACCACAAGTTTGGTAATGCCACTGGTGATGATCTTTGGGATGCTCTTTCAACCGCAACTGACCTTGATATTGGCAAGATTATGCACTCATGGTTAAAGCAACCAGGTTATCCAGTAGTTAGTGCATATGTTGATAGTAGCGATGGTCACTTAAAGCTTTCACAACAACAATTCTTCATTGGTGAAGGTAAAGACGTTGGTAGACAATGGCAAATTCCGTTGAATGCTAACTTCAAGGCACCTAAGATTATGTCTGATAAGGAAATCGACTTAGGTTACTACAAGAATTTACGTAGTGAAGCAGGTCACCCACTTAGAATTAATGTAGGTAACAACTCACACTTTATCGTTAAGTATGACAAGACTTTGCTTGATGATATTTTGGCTCATGTTGATGAACTTGATCCAATTGCCAAATTGCAATTATTGCAAGACTTACGTCTTTTAGCAGAAGGTAAACAAATTTCTTATGCTGCTGTTGTGCCACTTTTGACTAAATTTGCTGACTCGAAGTCAAGTGTAGTTATTAATGCTCTTTACGCTACTGCTGCTAAGTTGCGCCAATTTGTTGAACCTGAATCAGCTCAAGAAAAGGACTTAAAGAAGCTTTATGACAAGTTATCCGCTGGTCAAGTTGCTCGTTTGGGCTGGAAAGTTAAGCCAGGTGAAAGCGATGAAGATGCACAAATTCGTCCATATGAATTAAGTGCCAGTCTTTACGCTGAAAATAAAGACTCAATTAAAACAGCTCATGAGATTTTCACTGCTAATGAAGACAATTTAGAAGCAATGAATGCTGATGTTCGTCCGTATGTTTTAATCAATGAAGTAAAGAACTTTGGTAGCCACAATCTAATCGAAAACCTAATCAAGGAATATCAAAGAACCGCTGATCCTTCATACAAAGTTGATCTTCGTAGCGCAATTACTAGTACGATTGATCCGGCCGAAGTTGCGTTAATTGTTGATAATTTTGAAAATGCTGACGTAATTAAACCACAAGACTTGCGTGGCTGGTATGCTGGTTTGCTCAGCAACCATCATGGTCAACAAGCAGCCTGGGACTGGATTAGAGAAGATTGGGATTGGCTTGATAAGACTGTCGGTGGTGACATGGAATTTACAACATTCATCACAGTAACTACTCGCGTCTTCCATACTCCAACTAGACTTAAAGAATTTAAAGAATTCTTTGAACCAAAGGTAAATATTCCACTTCTTAGTCGTGAAATTAAGATGGATATTAAAGTTATTGAAGGTAAAGTTGACTTGATCGAAGCTGAAAAAGTAGCTGTTAACAATGCAGTTGCTAAAGCAATCGATTAATTTGAAGCAATAATTACCTAATAAATAAGGATTCACTGTAAAAAGTGGATCCTTATTTTTCGTGGTATAATTATTTCTATTGTGCTTATCTATGATAAGAAGGGAGTTTTTATTTGGGGAAACAAGATTCAAATACAGCATTTTTCGGACAACCAAAGGGTTTGTCCACGTTATTCTTTACTGAAATGTGGGAGCGCTTCAGTTACTACGGAATGCGCGCCATCCTGCTTTTCTACATGTATTATGCAGTCACCAAAGGTGGTCTGGGAATGGACCAAACAACGGCTGCATCAATCATGTCAATCTATGGTTCACTTGTTTATTTATCAACCCTAGTTGGCGGCTGGCTGTCTGATCGTGTTTGGGGTTCAAGAAAAACCGTCTTTTATGGCGGCGTTTTGATCATGTTAGGTCACATTGTCTTGGCACTTCCAGCTGGTGTAACGGCGTTATATGCTTCAATTGCCTTAATTGTGGTTGGTACTGGTTTATTAAAGCCAAATGTATCTGACATGGTTGGTGGTCTTTATTCAGTTGAAGATCGCAGAAGAGATGCGGGTTTTAGCATCTTTGTCTTTGGGATTAACTTAGGATCGTTTCTTGCACCTTGGTTAGTTCCATGGGCAGCACAAGGTTTTGGCTTTCATATTTTTGGTAATGAAATGAACTTCCATGCCGGCTTTTCTTTAGCTGCAATCGGGATGTTCTTTGGCTTAGTGCAATATGTTTGGGGCGGTAAAAAATACCTTTCTCCTGAAAGTTTGACGCCTAATGATCCTATTGATAAGGGTGACTTGCTTAATATTATTAAGTGGGTAGTTATTGGGTTCGTGGTGATTGCCCTTGTATTAGCTGCAATGGCCGGCTTTGGTCAATTGAACGTTGACAATGTCATTACTTTATTGACTATTTTAGCAATTGCACTGCCAATTTATTACTTTGTGATGATGCTACGTAGTTCAAAAGTAACTAAGGTTGAGCGTTCACGAGTTAAGGCTTACATTCCATTGTTCTTTGCTGCAGCTATCTTCTGGGGCATTGAAGAATCAGGCTCAGTAGTTTTAGCTCTGTTTGCCGCTCAAAGAACCGTGCTTCATATTGGTAATTGGCACTTTACAGCAGCCAACTTTCAGTCTCTTAACCCATTATTCATTATGATTTTAACGCCAATCTTCGTTTGGCTTTGGGAACATTGGAAAAAGCAGCCAACAGCTCCAGGCAAGTTTGCAGCAGGGCTAGTTTTTGCTGGTCTATCTTATATGTGGATGGCTTTGCCAGGGATGCTTTATGGTACAGCAGGCAAGGTTAGTCCATTTTGGCTAGTTGGTTCATGGTTCTTAGTTGAAATTGCTGAAATGTTGATTTCACCAATTGGTTTATCAATTACGACCAAGCTGGCCCCTAATGCATATCGTTCGCAAATGATGAGTATGTGGTTTATGGCTGATGCAACTGGACAAGCAGTGAATGCACAAATTGTTAAGTTCTATTCAACTGGCACTGAAGTACAATATTTCATGGTGGTTGGCTTAGTTAGTGTAGCCTTTGCGGTAATAATGTTCTTTTTAGTTAAGAGAATTAATGTGCTAATGGAAGGTGTCCACTAAAATTAGATTTTTTGCAATGATCTCTGGTTTTTCATACAATAAACGATAAGGGAGAGATTTGTTGAAAAAATTTAAAGGATTAGATCGAAAAACTGTATTAACTATAGGACGTATTGGATCCGTGTTATCTGTACTGATGTACGTTTCTTATATTCCACAAATTATTAATAACTTGAACGGAAATTATGGTAATCCGGTTCAGCCATTGGTTGCTGCAATTAATTGCACGATCTGGGTACTTTATGCAGTTCTTGGTGAAAAGAAAGATTGGCCGCTATTCACGGCTAATTTTCCAGGAATTATTTTCGGATTGATAACGTTTTTTACTAGTTTACATTGATAATAAGCAATAAGACGGCAGATGTCGTCTTATTTTTTTACCACTTAGAAGGTAAAATTTACCGCTTAGTTCAAAACTATGGAAAAGTTAGCTAAAATATTTTTTAATATGATTATCAGATTTGGAAGGGAGTGAGGAACATGAAAGTAAAACTTGAGATTGATCCAGATGCCTCAGAAGATGAATTGATTATTAAGGCTAAAAATATTTCTCCAGAAATGGAACAGCTTTATCGCAAATTGCAAAATATAGAGCATGAAGATCAAATCGAGTGCTTCAAGGATAATGTTTCTTACTACTTACCACTGAACAAAATTTTATTTTTTGAAACAGATGCTAAGCAAGTAATTCTACATACACAAGACAGGGCATGCTTGGATAAACATAAATTGTATGAGCTAGAAAATATTTTAGGCGCAGGTTTTATGCGGATTTCCAAGTCGACAATTATTAATTTAGATCAAATTTATGGTCTAACTAGATCGATTTCGGATTGTAAAATCCAATTTCATGATACCTATAAAACCGTATATGCATCCCGTCGATATTATAAAGAATTGCGTATGCGCTTAGATGAAAGAAGGTCTTAATTATGAAAAATAATTTTAGCAGAATTTTATGGGGTGTGGGATTGCTAGCTGTAGCTGTACTCCTAGTTGTGAGTCAATTGGGACTATTAAGTTTTAAAATAGGCTTTTGGATGATTATTTTGACCGTCATTTTTGTGGCTTGCTTAATCAAAGGCTTGCTTGATCGCAGTATCTATGTTTCAGTTTTCTCAATTGCCTTTTTGGTAATTACTTATGCCGGACCGCTAGGAATTAAAAAGCTTTTATCAGCTTGGATGATCCTATTTATCGCTTTACTGGTTTCAATTGGCTTGAGTTTACTCTTTAAAAGAAGCGTTAAACCAACGATAACCATCCAAAAATCATTTGATTGGAGTAGCGGCGATGGGGATGCAGAAGCAAACGCCCAACCAAAACATCGCGTCAGCCATCAAGATATCATTGAAGATGGCGACAACATCGTTATTAATCAAAAAATAGCTGGCGATTCTTCGCGTTACATTCACTCCCAACATTTGCAATCAATTACGCTAGATGCGTCATTTGGTAATGCTAATATTTATCTCGATGATGCGAAGGCGGCAGGAGATACAGTAATTTTGAATTTAACAGCTTCAATGGGCAATGTTAATCTCTATATTCCACTATCATGGGAGCTAGAGAATCAATTGAGCGTTAGCTTAGGCAATGTTATTGTAAAAGGCAAGAGCAATGGAGGCGGCCCAACCTTGGTTTTAAAGGGTAGAGCTAACATGGGTAACGTGGTAATCAATTATATGTCAACTACCCCAGAATAAATTCTGGGGCTTGGTGGCTCGTTAGCTTGCGCTAACCAGAACACCAACTTGCTTAGATACGGACTTGACTTACCAGCAATAATCTTTTGACTATTGCCGATAGAGGTCGTCTATTTACCAAAGCCTTTTGAGTCCGTGAGTTGCCAGCGGACTGCAGCCTAGCCTAGGCTGCTTTTTTTATTTTAGGATTCTGCCACTTGCCTAACCCTTTTTCTAAGATGTTCACTGCCGCATTCCAATCGCGGATATGGTGCGTTCGACAGATTGGACAAGTCCACTCTCGATCTTTAAGCGTTAGTTTCTTATAACCGTTTTGCCCCATAATACTGCCACATTGATGGCATCTTTGAGTGGTGTACTTAGGATCAATTGTTTTGAACTCTTTGCCATATAAGTTTGCCTTATATGCCAGCATATTCAGGAAGCTGCGCCAACCGACATCAGAAATGGCTTGAGACAAGGCATGATTCTTTAACAGGTTTCTGCTTCTTAGTTCCTCGGCAACTACTAAATCGTGGTTTTTGATTAGTGCAGTTGAGAGAACTTGCAAGAAGTCATTACGCTGTCTTCTGATCTTATCGTGCAGTTTAGCTACAACTAAACGCTGCTTTTGATAGTTTTTTGCTAGCCGCAAATTGCGTCCTTCTTTTTTAGCCCGGCGCTGCCTGCGAGATAATACTCGTTGAGCACGAGCCAGCTTCTTTTTGGCTTTGCGGTAAAAGCGTGGATTAGCGACCATTGTTCCGTTCGATTCCGTCAGGAAATTATCTAAATTAAGATCAATGCCAATTTGACTTTGTGTTTTAGGCAATTCCTTAACAAAGGCAATATCGCTGCCTAACTGCATTGATAAGTAGAATTGGTCATCAGCGGTCTTTTTTATCGTCACTGTCCCAATTCTAGTTGGAATATGATTAAGCAAGCGCTCTTTGATTAGTTTTCTTAAGCCAACAATGCGGACAATTCCCAGCTTAGGCAGTTTAACGTGCTGAGCATCAATAAACCTAGCCGTCCCATTATCAAGAAAAGCTTCTTTTTGCTTAGGATATTGACAGTTGGTCTGATATGACCAGTCGCTGCGTTTTTTATGGAAAGTTGGGATTCCATGACCAATCTTACGATAGTTGTTCCAAGCCTTCTGATAATTTTGAATGGCATTGGCAAGAGCGAGACTATCAATTTCTTTAACACGCAAAAAGCTATAAGTATCGCGGATATTCTTTGGCTTAGCCAATAGTTCGCTATTAGTGACTACTTCTTCTGCCAACCTAGTCTCATAATTATTAAGAATAGAAAAGGCAAAAGGCATTGCTCGATATTGTCTAACAGCTAAGTAGTGCTTAGCATGGTAGCTAGTCCGATTGCGTCCTACATAAGAGTTGTAGACAAAGCGTTGCGCATCATAGTTTAGCTTGATGATCTTCTTTTGCTTAGAACTAGGATAAAAGCGAAGCTTGATGCCAAAATGATAGGCTAAACTGCTCATTCTTTTCATGTGTTTCATCTCCTTCTGTATATTAGATATTTATATTTTACAGGAAAGCCGAACATATGTCTCTATTTTTAAAATAAAAAAAGCTGACTGCTAGATCAGCTTGGCCCTATCCATCCCCGCATTAAAATACGGGGATTTCCGGGCATTTTCATTAAAAAAGGCGTGAAAATTCACGTCTTTTTTAGCGCAATGCAATCCAATAACCGATTAATAAAATTCCGAAAACGAGGAAAATGATGGCTAAAGTGCGTTGCCATTTTGCCTCGTTTTTGTTTTCTGCTTGCTTTTGGTTGGCTTGTCCGTTTTTTTCGCTAAGATACTTGAAGTAAGAAATCACTGCCACAAATAGGCAGATAATACCAATAATTAACATGTCTAATCCTCTCAAAAATCTATATCTTTTCTATTAATTTTACGCAAAAAAATCGCCTGCTTCAATTGAAGTAGGCGATTAATCTTTATTTTTTAATATACGATAACAGCATCGTTAGTTAAAACGTTGTTCCAAACACTTCTAATTTCAGCTGGACGAATGTTAACACAGCCATGTGAGCCACCAGTAAGATAGGCTGACTTACTCCAATCGCTACGCCAGCTAGCGTCATGTAAGCCACAGCCGCTCAAAGTAAATGGCATCCAATATTGTACTTTGGAGGCATACTTAGAGCCATCGTCGTTATAACCACGCAATACGCTAGGTGATTCTTTGTACATGATGTACCAAACACCTTTAGGAGTAGCGTTACTCTTATTTTCAGTACCTGTGACAACGTCAGTTAAGTGAACGGCAACTTTCCCTTTACGGACAACCCATAGTTCCTGATTTTTGATGGAGACAACGACATAGTTTTGACCGATACCATGATTGCTTTTGCCATAGCCATGAGCATAGGTACTATAACCCTCGCCATAAATATACTTACTACCATCAACAACATCTTGACCATTAATAAAAGCATTTTCTACTGCAGCCACAGCCTTCTTGACATAAATTCCCCAACCATAGCTTTCGTTTTTACCGTAATCGTTTTGCCATTGACTTTGTTACCAGTAGGAACAGTAAATTTATAACTCTTCTTTAGAGTTTTAACTTCTTGATCGATCGCTTCCATTTTAGCATGCAGTTTTTTTACATCGGTGAATTTATATTTACCACCTTTGTAAGTAACTTCGTGAATTAGGTCATCAGCTTTTAGCTTGAATTCCTGGCCATTGATCTTATAGGTGACTACAGCCTTTTGAATCTTTTGCAAATTCTTTTTGGCTTCATCCATTTTGGCGGATTTGAAGACGTATTTTTGCTTACTTGGCAAATCAGTATGTTGTTTAGTAAAAATATTTTTAACTTCAGCTTGACTGATAGTTTGAACCTTGTCGTCTTTTTCAGCAATAATCTTTTTATTTCTTAAAAAGACGACATTATCAGCTTGTTTATTGATCTTAGCAGTCGCCTTGTTAACAGTAAGCTTGCCTACTTGCACACCATAAATTGTTACATTAGGGTTGAAGTGGGTAGAAGCATATTCACGCTGGCTACGTTCAGCAGCCACTCTTTGATTATGAATGATAAAGCCACAAATAATTGCAATTACGACAATTATGCCAATAATAATAAGATAGAGATTGTTGCGATTATTTCGTTTTCTCATTTCTGTTCTAGATTGCATTATTAAAACCCATCTCTTAGTAAATTTCGAATAAATGTTTGTTTTGACACAGTATAACAAGTATTTTTATGCTAGTAAAGCTACAAAATATTTTACATTATATTAAAACTTTACCCATTAGACTTTAAACTATTTTAAATAAAAAAAAGGAATAAATATGACTAATGATCCACTTGTTTTTCAAATGAGCATTGCTAAAGGCAAACCGCAATCATATCGTAAGGATAAGAAGAAAAACGTTTGCCCATTTTGTGATGTTGAAAATTTAACTGATATTTACGCCAAGGAAGATGACATGATTTGGCTTAAGAATAAGTTCCCGACCTTGCGCGATACCTGGCAGACTGTACTAATTGAATCTAGTGATCATAACGGCGATATTAGTACTTATACGCAGGAACATAATCGCAAGTTGATGCATTTTGCGCTAGCTTGTTTTGAAAAAATGCAGGCTAGTGACCAATATGAGTCAATTGTTTGGTACAAGAACTATGGTCCACATTCAGGTGGTTCCTTGATTCACCCG
Source organism: Lactobacillus sp. UMNPBX15 (assembly GCF_002553785.1). Classification (NCBI taxonomy): domain Bacteria; kingdom Bacillati; phylum Bacillota; class Bacilli; order Lactobacillales; family Lactobacillaceae; genus Lactobacillus; species Lactobacillus sp. UMNPBX15. The sequence continues at coordinate 99,304 of NZ_PCYV01000002.1, read as the reverse complement.
CATATGCAGATAGTTGGCTTTGAACATGAAGATGGCTATAAATATATTCACCCGAATAATTTTGAAGGTGAGACCCTTTTTGAAAAAAGTGGGGTAGAAGTTAACATTGCTGAACATCCCGTTCAAGGCTACACTGAGCTCAATATTAACTTGTTAGATAAAAATAGCATTGACTTGTGGGCTGACTGGATTCAAAGTGGTGCCAAGTATTTGTTAAATATCATGTATAATGGCCGCTGCGATTCTTATAATCTATTCTTTTATCCGCGTAATGATGACGGTATTTGTGCTAAATATATTACACGTTTTGAAGCGCCACCTTATTTTGTTGGTTATAAGTTATCGCAAGTTAATGATGAAATTACTCTGGATAAAGAAGCACGTCGTTTTAGAGAATTTTTTGATAATGGTTAAGTAGTTAAAGCTTAAGCAAGAATAAATTTTTTTGAAAATAGAAATAGCAATTACATAAGATTGTAAAAAGGCGTTCTGCTACAAAGAACGCCTTTTTACTAAAATTTCGTTTCTAAAATGTCATCTTCAGGTCGGTGGGCTTGAATTCGCAACACTTGCCAAGCAAACTCATCATCTGGTTTGACTAAGTTAATAGTTAATTTTTGATCCTTATAGTTAAAATCAAGATCAGTTCGATGTTCAATCCATTCTACCCGGTTAGGTTCTTCGACTAGGCCTTCTACCACGATTTTGTCAGGAAGAGGACTAGGTAAGAAGACATATTTTTGGTAATTTGCGTGGCGATTTTCTAAAATAAAACCATCGCTACTGGTTAAAGCACTAGTTTTTCCTTCGTTGAAGGCGTGACCGAATTGGTGCATCCAATCATTGATCGTATCCAGCATTGCTTGAGTTGCGGCAGAAAACTTGCCTGCTTCAACGGGCACATTAATAATTGTAGTCTTACCAGCTTTACGGTTATTGACCATGGTATCAATGACGTTATCCTTAGTTAAGTCAGTACTATTTTCTGGATTAGCTAAAAAAATAGTATACTTAGCGCAAGCTGTTTTGAAATCTTCAGTTTGCCTGTCAGTCATCACTGCACGAGCACCGATATTACGGGCTGTTTTTACTAAAAAGTCGGCATCAGCCTTATCATTAAGTTGATAATTTAAGACAATTGCAAAATCAGGATTCATTATTTTTCCTCCTTATTAATCACAATTTAAGTTTACCGTAAAGGAACAAAATCTAAAAATGAAAATTATTATTGCACCTGCAAAAATTATGAAAATTGATCGTGATTCATTTCCAATTCAGTCAAAACCGCAGTTCTTGGATAAGACACGAATTCTAGAAAGATTTCTCAAGTCAAGGTCAAATGAGCAGTTAAAAGACCTTTGGCATGCTAGTGAAAATGTGACTAAGCAAAGCATATTGCAACTAGAAAATATGAATTTGGATGAACGATTAACTCCTGCAATTTTGGCTTTTTCAGGAATTCAATACCAATATATGGCTCCGGATTTATTTACACAACCTGCACTTGACTATATTCAAAAGAATTTGCGGATTCTATCAGGATTTTATGGTATGCTCCGGCCTTTTGATGGTGTTTGCCCATATCGCCTAGAATTAAATACTAAAATGGTTGGTTTTCGTGATTATAGCTTGTATCATTTCTGGGGCAGTGATATCGCTGAAAATTTATTTCAAGAAGATAATATAGTTATCGATTTGGCTTCCAAGCAATATACAGGTTTGGTTAAACCTTATTTGAGTCAAGGACGACAATTAATTACGGTTGACTTTCAGGAACTAAAAAATGGTAAGTGGAAGACCGTTGGGGTTCACGCTAAGATGGCTCGTGGTGAAATGGTGCGCTACATTGCCGAGAAGCAAATAAAAAATCCCACAGATTTGCAGGACTTTAATGATTTTGAATTTCAATTTGAACCTGACGTAAGTACTAAGGATCATTACGTCTTTCGTACTGAGTTCGACTTTACTCGGCGCTAAAATAATGGTTTTAAAAATTGAGCAGTTAAATCTGATGCTGACTTTTTGTATTGACCAGTGAATCTGTGATCTGCATCCGTAATGGCATGAAGTTCGCTATTTTCATAAATATCATGGTATTTTTTAGCATATTTAGGGTTAACTACTTGGTCATTAGTACCATAAATGACTGATACTGGGCCACTAAAGCGGGCAGAGACCTCGTAAATCGGTAAAACTTGAGCGGTTCGGAGATAAAATCCGCCTAATTTCATTCCTAATTTATTGCCGACTAGTGGAACAGTATCAGGAATATGGTTAGGATCATAGACTGCGCCTTGTGTGTTACCTTTAAGTGCATCGTCTTTTAATTGAGCAGCTGGTGCTAAAAGGACAACTTTTTTAATCACATCAGGATAAAGACCGGCAAGCATTGATGCAATTACACCGCCTTGGGAATGACCAACTAAGAAAATATTACGTACATGTGGATCGGTGCGAACGTATTCTAAGATTGCCTTGCCGTCAGCGATTTCGTTTGGCACAGTCATATCTTCAAACTTGCCGTCACTTTCGCCATGACCATTAAAGTCAAAACGGACGCTAGCGACATTTTCGTCGCGTAGATCATCGGCAATTTGTCTTAATAATTCAGTGTTGCGGTTAGCGGTAAAACCATGCATGAGGATAGCCATGTCATAGATTTCGCCGAATGGTTCTTCGCGGTCTCCTACTAAGGTGAGACCATCTCTTTCAATTGTAACGCGGGACATAATGTTTCCCCTTTCTAATTATCTATTTATATTTTAAGCTTTTTAAATTTCAAAACGCTAAAAAAACAGTAAAGAAATGGAAAGATTAGTTAAATAAGGGTATGATTTTAAGAAAAGGTGATGTAAAAAATGGAAATAGTTTTTATTCGTCATGGACAAACAGACGTGAATAAAGATAATCGAATTCAGGGCGCACAAGTTGACGCAGACTTGAATGAATTTGGTCGTGAATATGCTAAAAAATCCGCCGCTAAGTTTGATGAAAATAAATTTGATGTTGTTTATTCCAGTCCAATGAAGAGAGCAGTAGAGACTGCGAAAATTTTTACTAAAGGTAAAAAGAAATTAAATTTAGACAAACGTTTGCTGGAATTTGATTTTGGTGATTGGGACGGCAAGAAGATGGATGATATTGCTAAGGAATATCCAGATGTCGTTGATCCATGGGGAAAAGTTACTCGCGACTATGTTAAATATGCCAAAAATGGTGAGAGCTACGAAGAGTTTGAAGCACGTTGCGCTAACTTTTTAGACGAAATATATCAAAAATATCCAGAAGGTAAGGTATTAGTAGTGGCACATGGTCGTTTGATTCGAATGATGGCAGCTCATTATTTGAGTAATGGCGACATGGACAAGATAGATACGCCAAATAATTGTGCATTAAGTAAATTTAGCGTCCGTGATGGTGTTGCTAGGTTGTACTACTATAATCGAGTTTTAGTTTAGAGAAGGAAGGCAGAGGCCTTCTTTTTTTGTATATGTATTGACAACTCGTCACAATCAGCTATGATATAAGTAATTGATGACAAGTCGTCATTTGTGTTGGAAAAGGGGAAAACAAAATGGTTAAGCAAACTTTTAAAAATTTACCGTCTGCTAAACGTAGACGTATTGAAGCGGTGTTGTTAGAAGAATTCAGCACTTATCCGTTAGCAGATGCTAAGGTGTCACATATTGTTAAGAATGCCAACATTGCTCGAGGAGCATTTTATAAATATTTTGATGATTTAATTGATGCATATGTTTATATGTATCACATCGCTATTGAAGACATTCATGCTAGGATGAGTCCTAATGAAAAATTTGATCCTAATCATTTTTATGCAAGAGTAGTTAAGTTTATTGATAAAGTTCAATACAGTAAATATGAACCAATGATGAAATTGCATATGTCGCAAAATGAGTACTTGATACCAGATAATTTCAAAATTTATTCAAGACAATTGTTGAATATGGGGCCACAATTGTGGAGTGCCATGGTACTTAGTCATGAAGTTATCAACTTATGCCTATCAGATCCCGAAAATCAGGAAAAGAACTTGGCGCGCTATAAGAAGAGCCTGGACATACTAGCAAAGGGGATGTAGTTATGTTTCTAGCACTGAAAGAAATTAAGCATGAAAAATTGCGCTATGGCTTGATTATTTTGATGATCTTTTTGATCAGCTACTTAATTTTTATGTTGTCATCTTTGGCTGTTGGGTTAGCAAGTCAGAATACACAAGCAATTGAAAATTGGAATGCGCAAAAGATTGTTTTAAATAAAAATGCCAATATCAGCATGAGTCAGTCAATTCTGACAAAAGACGATCTAAAAAACGCAAAAATTGGCAAGAATGAAGCAATTATTGGTCAATTAGGAATTGTAGCTAAGAAAAAGGGAAAAAACTCAATTTCAGCTCAATTCTTAGGCATCAAAAAAGACCAGTTTATTTATCAAGATCAAGATATAATTGCTGGGAAAAAAGCAAAGAATGGTAATCAGATTACAGTAGACAGTAGTTTCAAAGACAAAGGCTACAAGCTTGGGGATCAAATTTCTCTGAATGGCTCTAAGAAAAAATATAAAATTGTTGGTTTTGTAAATAACGCCAAGATTAATATTGCGCCAATTGTTTATGGCTCAATGAAAACTTGGAAAAAACTGCGGATGGTCGCTCCTAATGTAGCCGCTTCTGCAGTTGTTTCAAAGAATAGTAATTATAAATTCAATTATAAGGATGCCAAGACATACCCAATTCAAGCCTTTATTAATAAGCTTCCAGGATATACGGCTCAAAACTTAACTTTTGAATTGATGATTGGATTCTTATTTGTTATTTCTTTGATCGTGATTGCTGTTTTCCTATATATTTTAACTATGCAAAAAATGCATAATTTTGCCGTTATGCGGGCTCAAGGAATTCCAAGTAAAACTTTAGTTGGTGCAACGATCAGTCAATCCATAATTTTAGTAGCTATTGGTGTTGTAATTGCGATTATCTTGATGTGGTTAACTGATTTAACTTTACCAGCAGCTGTGCCAATGACCTTTACGCCAGCAATTATGATTAGTGGTACGTTAGGGATGCTAGTCATGGGTATTATTGGTAGTTTGATTCCGATTAGATCAATTTTGAAGGTTGATCCAGCAAAGGCAATTGGTGAGTAAAATGGCAGTAATTGAATTAAAAGATGTTAATAAAGTTTATGGTAAAGGCGAAGCTAAAGTTGCAGCTTTGAAAGATATCAATTTTCAGGCTAATAAGGGTGAAGTGGTTTTAATTATGGGGCCTTCAGGCGCTGGTAAAAGTACATTTTTGACGATCGCCGGGTCCTTGCAAAAACCAACTTCAGGTGAAATTTTGATTAATGGTCGAGACATTAGTAATTTTTCTGCTAAGCAAAGTGGAGAACTACGCTTGAATAAAATTGGCTTTGTTTTACAAGCTTATAATTTAGTTCCATTTTTGACAGTTAAAGAGCAATTTACTTTGATTGATAAAGTAAAAAAGCAAAATAATTTGTCGCAAGATAAATTGCAAGGCTTACTCAAGCAGCTAGGGATTGAAAAGCTGGTTAATAAGTATCCAAATGAATTATCTGGTGGGCAACAGCAGCGAGTAGCAATCGCGACGGCCTTATATGCTAACCCAGATATTTTGTTAGCCGATGAGCCGACTGCTTCGCTAGATACGCAAAATGTGGAAGAAGTAGGACAATTGTTTAAGGATTTAGCGAAAAAGCGTGACAAGGCCGTTATTCTAGTAACGCATGATCCGCGGCTAGAAAAATACGCCGACCATATTTATGAAATGATGGACGGCTTAATGACTAAGAAAAAATAGTAAGAAAAAATGCCTCATTGAGGCATTTTTGTTTACAAGTTAGGATCCATTTGGAAACGCAGCGGTGAGTCACCAGTTTGTTCGGTGATTAGTTTAGCGATCAATTCTTTATAAGCATCAGTAGCAGTTTTAGCTAATTTGGCATTGGCTTCATCCACTAATTTAATTTGTTGTTCTTGATCCTTTTCTTGTGCTAATTTTTGATCATATTGCTGTCTAATTTGAAGCAATTTTTCGTTAGTAGTACTTTGCGTATTGCTTAAAGCGGTGCCGTACTTACCCCAATTACGATCAACCAGGACGCTAGCCAGTTTAAAGACCCAGTAAGCTGAATTTGGTGAGTAGGTTTCTTTTCCATTTTTCCAGGTATTTGGTACCTTAGTGCCTTGAGGATAGAATGGCACATAAACACTTTGCGCAGCCACACCCATAGCTAGCCAGTGAATCATGTTTTCACCGTTTAACTCAAGCAAGTGTGATTCCTGAGTAGTAGCCACAGAGATAGGTCTGAAAGTGGCATTATTTCTGTTTTTCTGATTGGTTAAATCATAGGCGGTGTTGTTGTAGTGATCGCTTAAAACGCGTTGAGCGTCTTGCGCAGAAATTGGTGCATCAGGCTTGCGAATAAATGGCAGGTTAAAGCTTTCGGGTTCTTGTGCTACAGATGGAGTAAGCAGACGTTGACCGCTCCATACTCGTGGTGTGTTGTAGTGTAAGTCACTATCGTCATGAGTGCCAAAAATATCACGCCAAATGAATGGCTGATTTTTAGGCCAGAGTTTATTGTCGTAGACAAATTTTTGCAGGTCTTGAGAATACATGAAGTCGTCACTGGCAAAATCAATTTCTTGAATAGCTAGTTGATTGGCGACAACAGCGTAGGAATCATCTGGGATTCGTTGTGCAACCCAATGATGGCCAGAACCGATTTCCATGTACCAGGCTTCATCACGATCGCCAAAGAGAATTCCGTCAGCTTCTGCTGCACCATATTTTTCTACAATTTCTCCTAAGCGCTGAACGCCTTCACGTGCGGATTTAACATAAGGTAAAACTACGGTGACCATTGCCTCTTCTAAGATTCCTTTGTCAGTATCAAAGGGGTCAACAGCTAAAACGCGGTCATTTGCGTAGGCACTTTCGGTGGCGCTCATTGCTACATGATATTCATTAATTCCGTCTTCTTCGAATACTCCGTACTTATCTGTCCATTCTGGGGTTGAAGAATAAGAGTAGCTAGCTGTTGGTAAATCCATTTCAAACTTATTGTCTTTGGATTTAAAATGGTTTTTCTGTACATTATCTCGATGTGGATTAAAGGCTAAATGCTTAGGCCAAGCAGTCTTAGCATCTTCATTACGACCGATGATGATACTGCCAGAAAGAGAGGCCTTTTTCCCGATTAAAATTGAGGTGCATGATGAGCGCCAAGCTGAAACTTTCATTGATAAAAACACGCTTTCTAATTCTTTTGATTTTGTAATATAATTATAATAGAAATTTTTAAATTTTTAATTTTATTTGTTTTAGAACAAAAAGAGGTTGCAATAGAATGAGTAGTAAACCAGAAAATAAATCGATTGAATTGACAACGGATTATGCAAATCATTCGATTAATATGAAGTTCTCAGATAACCTGACAGATGATCGTGAACGCGGCTATATTTTATCTGCTGCATTCTTTTCGTTTTGTGCTGCACAAGGATTGGACAAGCAAGCAGTTATTGAAATGGCTTCTTCACATTATGATCAATTTACAGGAGACAACGGCTCATCGCTATTTAAGCGATTATAATATTTTTTAATAAGTTAGTGTATAAGACTTGCAATTGTTATTTTTTTGGATATATTATAGTGATGAAGAAAAGAAAACAAGTGTATTGAAAAGCACATGTTTTATACAATGATTGAGGTGCATTAAAATGGCAAGAAAAAAAGAAATTAGTAAAGACAAGATTTTAGATACAGCCTACAAGATGGCAATCAAGGATGGTATTGAAGGTTTGACTGCTCGTGGCATTGCTAAAGCAGGACACTTCTCAACCCAACCTTTGTATCTAGAATTTAACAACATGGATGATCTTCGCAATCAAGTTTTGAGAAGAATCTCTAATGACTTGAGAACTCATACTTTACAACAAAAGTACGTTGGTGAACCTTTGATTGACTTGGATTTGTCATACATTGATTTTGCTCAAGCTCATGTTAACTTGTTTAGAGCAATGTTCGTTGATGGCAAGTTTGGTAGCAAGATCATCGCTGACACTTTGATGGAACTTGGAACTGAAAAGTTCAAGGAACAATATCCTGATGTTGATTACGATGATCAAAAGATTCATGACATCGTAATTGCTAACTGGATTTCTACTACAGGTATGGCTGCATTGGTTGTTAATGAGATTGCAAGCTTCAGCCAAACTCAAATCGTCAATGTGTTGAATGCTCAAATCCACGATGCTATGCTTAACAATCGTCTCAGCGAAACTCAAGAAAACCCAATGTTTGCTGCCGACGAAGAAGCTTCGCTTAAGGATAACTTGGCATAGAAATTTCACCAATCATTTGTGCTTTTCATTCAGTAGAGGGTGCCTTCATTATCGAAGGCGTTTTTTCTTGTTGTTATTAAAATTAAAATGACATAAATTAAGCTACATTAGTCTATAATGATAACTAAGAAGATTTTTGAAAGGTGATTTTTATGAAGGTATTAGCTTTATCGGGCTCCAATGCCGATAACTCATTTAACGAAAAATTACTTAAAGCCATTATTAAGGACTTAGGCGATAAGTATGATTTTGACTTTGCGACTGTTAAGGGCTTACCTATGTATAAAGAAGGCGTTGATGCTCCTGCTAGCGTATTAGCTTTAGGTAAAAAAATTGCTGATGCAGATATGGTTTTGATCGCTTCACCAGAACAGCAACACTCAGTTTCAAGTGCCTTAAAGAGTGCACTTGAATGGCTTTCTAGTTCTGTTCACCCATTCCATGATAAGCCAGTAGTTATTGTGTCAACTTCACCAATGCCTCAAGGTGCGTCTCGTTCGCAAACTCGCTTGAAGAGCATTTTGGGCGCACCTGGTTTTAGTGCTCATGTCTTTGCTGGTGACGAATTTATGATGGGTTTGGCACCAAAACAATTTGATGATAAAGGCGACTTGACCGATGCAGGTACACTTAAGTTTTTGAATCACTTCTTTGATGAAGTTGATGATTGGTATGCACAACTTACTAAATAGGGGGCTTATTTAAATGAAAATTTTAGCAATTGTTGGTACAAACGCTCCATTTTCTTTCAATCGTTTTTTAGCAAAATTTATTGCTAAGCGTTATGGTGAGCAAGCTGATATTGAAGTTAAAGAAATCGATCAACTTAAGCCTTTCTGTAGAACTGATGAGCCAGATGATGTTACTAAGAAGTGGATCGAGGATGTTAAGAATGCGGATGGTGTAATTTTGGCTACACCAGAATATGATCACTCAATTCCAGCTGCCTTAAAGAGTGCGCTTGAATGGTTAGGTTCACATGCTGGTCCTAATGTGATGAAGATGAAGCCGGCTGCAGTTGTTGGTACTTCATACGGTATTCAAGGATCTAGTCGTGCGCAAGAAGATGCTCGTGAAATCTTGCTTTCACCAGACATGAGTGCCAATGTTTTGCCAGGCAATGAAATCTTAATTGGCGGTGCTGCAAGCAATTTTGATAAAGAAACTGGCGATTTGACCAATGAAGATTACATTAAGCAACTAGATGCTATGATGGCTAACTTTATTAAATTTGTTGAACAAGCTAACAAATAATTTTGCGTGACTTGCCTCGTGATAGTAAAATTACCGGATAGGGACACTATCCGGCTTTTTTATCAAAATACTTAATAAAGAGATGAAATTAATGAAACCAAATATTTTGCCATTAGAAAAAGTTTGTAATCCGCGTGATTTAGGGGGATATGTTGGCTATCAGGGACGTAAGGTCAAGATGCATCGGTTATTAAGAACGGGCAAGATTAGCAACATAACGAGACATGATCAAGAGTTTTTGCTCAATTATGGCTTGACTAAGATTATTGATTTGCGTTCACCAACTGAATGTGACCATTGTCCAGACAGCAAAATCCCTGGCGTAGAGCATTTCTGTATTCCAATTTCTGTTGATGACAACACCAAAGGCGGTAAGAAAGACTTAACCCAAGTATTCGCAACTTATCGTCAAGATCAGTATGCTGGCTTTAGAATGATGTGTGAGCGTTACAAGTCACATGTATTGAAAGAACACGCTCAACATAGCTTGCATAAAATTTTAGAGCTGTTGGCCAATACTGAAAAAGGTGCTGTACTTTATCATTGTTCAGAAGGAAAAGACAGAACTGGATTGGTAACTGTAGTCTTGTTATATCTGCTTGGCGTAGATATGGAAACAATTAGACAGGACTATTTGTACTCAAATTATATGCTTAATAACTATCGGGCCAAAAGAGATAAAAAAATGCAAGAAGAGGGCGAGAATCTTTGTTTTCGCGCTAATATGCGAATTTTAGGTTCAGTTTCTGATGCTTTTTTGGATACTTCATTAATCGCTATTGAGCAGAATTTTGGTAGTTTCGATAACTTTTTACAAGAAAAAATTGGCGTAACGACAGAACTACGTGAAGCGTTGCGTGATTTATATTTGGAAGAGAAATAATTATGATTAAAGATTTAGCATTAGAGCAGGTGGTTGGTGATCATCATGCTTTAGGAACTTCAATTACATTGCAGATTTTTGGTACTCAAAATCGTGATCTATTACAAAAATCATTTGATTTAATTGATCATTACGAAGATATTTTTACCGTTAATCGAGATGAATCTGAAGTAATGGATATCAATCATGCTGCTGGAGAACATCCAGTACAGGTCTCTAGTGCTGTGTATGGTTTGGTTAAATTGGCAGTAGAAAAGAGCCGTGAGAATTTTGGCTTTAATGCTCTGATTGGACCAGTTGTTAAGCTTTGGCATATCGGTTTTAAAGGCGCACATGTTCCTAAAGATGAAGAAATTAAAGATAGAATGCTGTTAACTGACCCATTTAAGGTGGTTTTAAATGACAGTGACCAATCTGTTTTTCTTAAAATGAAGGGCATGGAGCTGGACCTAGGTGGAATTGCTAAGGGTTGGATTGCCGACCGAATTCGTGACTTGTGGCGTGCATATGGCGTTGAAGCAGGAATTATTAATCTGGGCGGTAATATCTTGTTAGTTGGTGATTCGCCTAAAAGAATTAGTGGCCAGTGGTCAATTGGTGTGCAAGATCCTAAACAGCCGCGAGGCGACAATATTACGTCAGTTATGGTGCCTGAATGCTCAGCCGTTACTAGTGGGACATATGAGCGATACTTAGTAGTTAACGGTAAAAAGTATCACCATTTGATTGATCCTAGAACCGGGTATCCTGTAAATACTGATTTAGCTGGTGTGACTACTTTTACCAAAACATCGGTTGAAGCAGAAATTGAATGCAAACGATTATTCTTTGCTGGCAAGCCACTAAAGGGTTGGCATGATAACCCTGATCGAATTGGTGCAATCTTTGTTTATAATGATGAACATATTGAATATGATAATTTCGGTGATTAGTGAAATATGCTATAATAACTAAAGAAAAAGGAGTCCTAGGGACTCCAAGCAGCCCGCTTTAAGAGCGGCGGCTTCAAATGTTAAATTTTACGTTAAACGCTACTCAATAACTGGTCAAAGTATGTTTGAGCAGCGTTTTTTATTTTTTTGTGGTGGTCAATATATGTCAGCAAAGCCAACAAAAATGTACCGAACAAAAGCATCAAGGAGATACTCTCGTAAACCGACATGGCTGGAACCCTTTCATCAATGTAGCCCATAGGCCTCACCTCCGGGGAAAAACAGCCGCCGTTCATAAAACTTCCTGCGCTAATAAGTATATCGAATGTTGGTTCATAAATGTAGTATTAATTTAGTTAAAACATATCAAGAAAGATCTGCTCAGTATGATACAAGCAGATCTTTTTTGATATATTTTATCCCACAGTTTTGCCAATATTAAAGATATTATTGAAGACACCGTTTGAAAGCCCCGGTGTGTTGTAAATGATAAACCTCAAAAAACTAGAATCAATTGTTTGCTGCATAAACCATGGATTTTGTAGTGCATTGAACATGGACAAAACTACATAAACAACAAAATAACTAGCAATTAGGGAGGCTAGAGCACCCAAGACATTGTCGAGAATACTGCCTAAGTTAGTCGCATGTGGATTTTTGTTAGGAATCCAGCTTTTGACAATCTTCATGATCATTTTGCCCACGAAGAAAACAATAAAGAAAGCGACAAAGCGTGCAATCATTAATTCCACGTTGTTAGTGGAGTTAGTCTTAATCATTTCTCCAGTGTATTGTGTGTATAGCCAATTACCGAATGGATTTTGCATGAAAATGGCAACCATAAAGACAATGGCGGAACAGATTAAACCGATGATATAGCGTGTAAAGCCGGTTTTATAGCCTAAATATGTTTTATATGCTAAGTAAGCTAAAACAATTAAAGTAACAATCATATTTTTAACTCCTTTGCGCCTTATTATACCCTATTTTGCGGGCGGCAAAACTTTGACGATTGAGTAAAAATACTTCATAATTGATAAGATGAAATATCTTTACTAATCAATGCATTTTGCGTTAAATTTAGAGGTGTGAAACACGGTTTCACGGGTGAAAAATGAATCCTGAAAAATTTATTTTAGAACTATCAAAACACAATTTTAAATTAACTGACCAACAAATTGAACAATTTAAAATATATTTTAATTATTTGATCGAAGTTAATGAGCATGTCAATTTGACACGAATTACCGAAGAAGATGAGGTTTACCTTAAGCACTTTTATGACAGTATTACGCCGCTGTTTACTTTTGGCGATGTTTTTAAAGATGGTGCTACTCTTTGTGATGTTGGTGCTGGTGCTGGTTTTCCATCAATTCCGCTCAAGATTTTGCAGCCAGAATTGAAGATTACCATTGTTGATTCTTTGGCAAAACGATTGACTTTTTTAAAGAACTTAATTACTAAGTTAGACTTGAAAGACGTCGAATTAGTTCATGGCCGCGCTGAAGACGTTGGTCAAAATAAGCTTTATCGAGAAAAGTTCGATCTCGTTACTGCTCGTGCGGTTGCGCGGATGAGTGTTTTGAGTGAATATTGCTTGCCTTTGGTGAAAAAAGATGGTTACTTTATTGCCCTCAAGGGACCAAAAGCCGAAGATGAATTGGATGATGGTCAAAAAGCTCTTGAATTGCTGGGCGGTAAGCTGATTAAGGAAGAAGAATTGACTCTACCTGAGAGCGAAGAAGAACGAACTCTAATCTTAGTTCAAAAAGTCAAAGCAACACCTAAAAAGTATCCACGTCAAGCAGGCACCCCGCGGCGCAAACCGATTCATTAAACAGAAAGGGGTATATTATGTCATTATTTTCTTTTATGCATCATGATGATGAAATTCCTAAGAATAAACAGGTTCAAGATCTTGAATTGAGCAAGATTGTTCCTAACCGCTATCAACCACGGCGTGAATTTTCTGATGATTCAATTAAAGAATTAGCTGAAACACTTGATAAGGATGGCTTGCTCCAACCTATCGTAGTTCGTGAAGGTGGTGATGACGAGCAATATGAGATTATTGCAGGTGAAAGGCGTTATCGTGCAGCTAAAAGCTTGAGCTGGCAGACTATTCCTGCGATCGTCAAGAATATGAGTGATGATCAAGCTGCTTCATTAGCTTTGATTGAGAACTTACAGCGTGAAGACTTAAATCCAATTGATGAGGCAAAAGCTTATACTAATTTAATGGAATTGAATGATTTGACTCAAACTGCTTTGGCTAAAAATATGGGTAAGTCTCAATCTTATGTGGCTAACAAATTGCGCTTATTGAAGCTGGATGATAATGTGCAGCAAGCTTTGATTGCTGGCAAAATTACCGCTCGTCATGGTCGTGCAATGATCGGCTTAAGTAATGCAGATCAAGATCGCGTTTTGACAGAAATTGAAGCAAAAGGCTTAAACGTTAAACAAACTGAAGAGATTGTGCAAGATGTGGATGCTTACTTTAACCCTAAGCCTAAGGCTAAAAAAGAAGCTAAGCGGGTCGTTAGCCGAGTTCCTAAAGACTTAAAGGTACAAATTAACACCATTAAGAAGGCGGTTAAGTTAGCCGAAGATTCAGGAATTAAAGTCAAAGTAACAGAAAATAAAGATCCGGATTATTATAAGATCACAATTGAATTGAAAAGGAAGTAATAGGGAAGGATGAACAATATGGTAAATGTAATTTCGGTTGCAAACCAAAAAGGTGGCGTAGGTAAAACCACTACGACCATCAATTTAGCAGCCTCAATTGCCGACCGTGGTTATCGCGTTTTAATTGTGGATATTGATCCACAAGGTAACGCTACCTCTGGTTTAGGAATTGAAAAATCAGAGATTGACCAGGACATTTACAATGTTTTGATTGACGAAATTCCTATTCAAGATACTATTCACCATACTTCAACGCCAAAGCTAGATATGGTTCCAGCCACAATCAACTTGTCTGGTGCTGAAACGGAACTAATTTCAATGATGGCTCGGGAAACGCGCTTGAAGTCAGCTTTAGATGCAATTAGCGATCAATATGATTTTGTCTTTATTGACTGTCCGCCATCATTAGGGCAACTTTCAATTAATGCTTTTACTGCATCTGATTCAATTTTGATTCCAGTTCAGAGTGAATATTATGCTATGGAAGGACTTAGCCAACTTTTGAACACAATTCGTTTAGTCCAAAAGCATTTTAATAAAGATCTTGGCGTAGAAGGCGTTTTGTTAACAATGCTTGATGCCAGAACTAACTTGGGTGCTGAAGTGGTTAAAGAAGTGCAGTCCTACTTTAGCAAGAAAGTTTATAAGACCATCATTCCTCGAATTACTAAATTAGCTGAGGCCCCAAGTTATGGTCAGCCAATTACAGAATATGCACCAAAATCTCGTGGTGCCAAGGTATATGATGATTTAGCAAAAGAGGTGTTAAAAGCTCATGACAAGAGACTCAAGAAGTAAAGAGCCAAGAAAAAAGGGCGGCCTAGGTCGTGGTCTTGAAGCCTTATTTGAGGATGAGCCTCAAGTTCAAGAGGCAGAAGAAGTCCAAGAACTCGATTTGGGCGATATTCGGCCGAATCCTTATCAGCCTAGAAAAAGATTTGATGATAAGAGAT
Source organism: Lactobacillus sp. UMNPBX15 (assembly GCF_002553785.1). Classification (NCBI taxonomy): domain Bacteria; kingdom Bacillati; phylum Bacillota; class Bacilli; order Lactobacillales; family Lactobacillaceae; genus Lactobacillus; species Lactobacillus sp. UMNPBX15. The sequence continues at coordinate 84,206 of NZ_PCYV01000002.1, read as the reverse complement.
TAAAAGAACTGTCGGATTCTATTAAGGAAAATGGTGTTTTCCAGCCAATTATCGTGCGCGAATCAGTTAATGGATATGAGATCATTGCTGGTGAGCGTCGTTTCCGTGCTTCTAAATTGGCTAAGAAGAAGACTATTCCAGCAATTATTCGCAAGTTTAACGAAAGCCAAATGATGGAAGTGGCAGTTCTAGAAAACTTGCAGCGTGAAGATTTAACTCCACTTGAAGAGGCGCAAGCTTATGAAATGCTGCAGAAGAATCTTGGCTTAACGCAAGAAGAAGTTTCGAAGCGGATGGGTAAGTCGCGACCATATATTGCTAATTATTTGCGTTTGCTCACTTTACCTAGCAAGACTAAGCGTTTACTCCAACATGGTGAACTGTCGATGGGACAAGCTAGAACGCTTTTAAGTTTGAAAGATAAGGAAAAGATTGATGCGCTGGCTAAGCGAGTAGTCAAGGAAGGGATGCCGGTGCGTAAGGTTGAAGCGGTAGTCAGTGAATTGAACGCTAAAAAACCTCGCAGCAAAAAGACCGTCAAGAAATCGGCCTTTATCCGGGCTAGCGAAAGCCAATTGGCTAATAAGTTTGGCTCTAGCGTCAATATTTCAGAAACACAAAAAGGTAAGGGTCATTTATCGATTGATTTTGCTTCAACTGATGAATTGAACCGGATTCTTGATTTGTTAGGTGTTGATTTAGATGGCTAAAGAAATTACTTATAATTTGGCTGATACAGTTCAAATGAAGAAACCACATGCTTGCCAAACTAATGACTGGGAAATTTTGCGCATGGGTGCTGATATCAAATTAAAATGTATGGGTTGTGGGCACATAGTCATGATGCCGCGCAGCGAGTTTAACCGGAAGCTAAAAAAGCTATTAACTAAGGCGAATGATCCGGTTAATGCAAAAAAAGAGCAATATGTGCCAAAAGATCGTATCGCTCGGCCAAATTTTGGATAAAATAGACAAGTAAGTAAAAATAAAAAATTGATTTTAGAAAAAGAGGACAACAAATGTCATTAACTGCTGGTATTGTTGGTTTACCAAACGTTGGTAAGTCAACTTTGTTTAATGCGATTACTAAGGCTGGTGCCGAAATGGCTAACTATCCATTTGCCACCATTGAACCAAATGTCGGAATGGTTGAAGTTCCTGACAAGCGTTTGGCAAGAATTCAAGAATTGATTCCTGCTAAGAAGATTGTGCACACAACTTTTGAATTTACCGATATTGCTGGATTGGTTAAGGGTGCTTCAAAAGGTGAAGGTCTTGGTAACAAGTTCCTTGAAAACATCCGTCAAACTGATGCCATCGTTCACGTTGTTCGTGCCTTTGATGATGACAATATTACCTCAGTTACTGGTAAGGTTGATCCAGAAGAAGATATTAATACTATTAACTTGGAACTTGCTATTGCGGACCTCGATGCTGTTAACCGCAGAATCAATAAGGTAAAAAAGGTTGCTCAACAAGGCGATAAGGAAGCCAAGGCTGAAATGGCTGTTTTGAATAAATTGCAGCCAGTACTTGAAGAAGGTAATGCTGCCCGTTCAATTGACTTTAATGAAGATGAACAAAAGATTGTTAAGGGCTTGTTCTTGTTAACTTCCAAGCCAGTTATCTACGTTGCTAACATCGCTGAAGATTCAATGGCTGATCCAGAAAGCGACAAGTATTACCAAATCGTTAAGAAGCATGCCGAAAGCGAAGGTGCAGAATGCTTAGGTATTTCTGCTGCAACTGAAGAAGAAATCGCTGGTATGGCTGATGATGAAAAGAAAGAATTCCTTGAGATGGAAGGCGTAGAAGAATCAGGCTTGGATCGTTTGATTCGTGCTGCATATCATATCTTAGGCCTTAGAACTTTCTTTACTGCCGGTGGTCCTGAAACCCGTGCCTGGACTTTCCACAAGGGGATGAAAGCTCCACAAGTTGCTGGTGTTATTCACTCAGACTTTGAGCGTGGTTTTATTCGAGCTGAAGTTGTTTCATTTGATGATTTAGACAAGCTTGAAACTATGCAAAAGGTTAAAGAAGCTGGTAAGCTGCGTCTTGAAGGTAAAGATTACGAAGTTCAAGACGGTGACATTATTGAATTTAGATTTAACGTCTAGGAGTAAGAATGGCTGAAGAGACAAAGAGAGAACAAGATCAAACAAAAATTAACACTGAAAAACAAGCTAAATTAAAGAAGCAAGCTGAGCTTGATACTCAGGATGAAAAAATTAAGCAGGAAGATCCAAAAGTTTTGCGTGAAAAGTTGAGTAACAAGAACAGTGACTATGTTTTTCGTCTAGAAAAAGAACTGCAAAAACAAGGTTCAATGTCACGTGCTGATGCAGTTGCGATGACTAATGGCTTGCTCAGTGAAATTATTATTGCCCAACGTCATGGGCAACCAGCCAATGGGCTTTACCTGGCTTCACCAGCAATTAAGGCTGAACAAATGCTTCATCCTAAGAAAAAGCCAGTGGCTACACCAACTTGGCAATTGATGGTTGATGGTAGTTTGCTTTATTCAGCACTGTTTTTTGCCATCTTTGGGGTAATGGCTTCATTTGAAAGTGGCAAACAAGCTTACAACGCACAGTGGGGCGTGTTAACTTTAGCAAGTATTGGTATTTTAATGGGTATAGTAATGGTCAAGTACAATGACTTACTGGTACCACAGGCAGGAAAACGACCTTCATGGGTTAAACTGATTCTAGGTGGAGTAGTTGTTGTGGTAATTATGCTTGTTGTATTGACCGTTTTGGCAACTCCATTATTACGTCCTATTAACCCTGTTTTGCCAGGACCAATTGATGTGGCTATTGCGGTAGTTGCTTATGGTGTACGTTATTTATTCAGAAAGCACTACAATATTATTGGTTCCGCATTTGCACCAAGGCCACAACAACATAAATAATTTACCTGTTTTGCAAGCGTGTTAATTGAATTTTTGAAAAAATAAGCACATACTTAACGTTAATAGTTAAAAAAAGATAAATGGAGATTATCCATTTATCTTTTTGTTTGCGAGATTAAAAGAAATGAATAGAAAGGTGGGTCTCTATGATCAAAACGTTGAGCAAATCAATCAGGCAATATAAAAAATTGTCTTTGCTCTCACCAGCTTTCGTTATCGGTGAAGTTATTATCGAAATGCTGATCCCATATTTGGTCGGTATTTTGATCGACAACGGAATTATGAAGGGGGATATGTCCTACATTAGCAAAATGGGAATACTGCTCTTAGTATTAACCATTATTTCACTAGCTTTGGGTGCAGGTGCTAGTTATGTTTCAGCGCATGCTGCCGCTGGCTTTGCAGCCAACTTGCGCCAAGATATGTTCTACCATATGCAGGACTATTCTTTTGAAAATATTGATCACTTTTCAAGTGCCAGTTTAGTTACACGTTTGACTACTGACGTTAACAACGTGCAAATGGCATATCAAATGATCATCAGAATTGCTGTTAGAGCACCAATGATGTTCATCGTTTCAATTATTATGTCAATTATTATTAGTCCGCGTTTATCATTAATCTTTGCAGTTTTAGGACCGGTTTTTGCAATTGCTTTGGGTTTGATTATTAAAACCGCTTATCCATACTTTCCTAAGATTTTTAGAGGGTATGACCGAATGAACCAAGTTGTGCGTGAAAACGTACGTGGTATTCGTGAAGTTAAGACTTACGTCCAAGAACAATCGCAGATTAAAGAATTCAAGAAGTCATCAGGTTTTATTTACAAGTTATTTGCGACTGCACAAAAGATTATGTCTTTGAACGCATTAGTAGTTGCAGCTGTTTTGAATATTTCAACGCTGTCAATCTGCTGGTTCGGTGCAAAAGAAGTGGTTGGCGGTAGTTTACAAACTGGTCAATTAATTTCAATGTTTACTTATTCAAACTCAGTTTTGTTTAGTTTAAACATTTTAGCTATGATTACTACGCAATTGGTTATCTCAGGTGCCAGTGGTCGTCGTATTGCTTCAGTGATTACGGAAGAACCAACAATTGAAGATCCTAAGAAGCCATTGAAACGTTTGACCAATGGTGAAATTATCTTTGATCACGTTAGCTTTAAGTACGAACCTGCGGACAAGGCTGATGCTTTAAAAGATATCAATTTGCACATTAGGCCAGGTGAAACAATCGGGATTATTGGTGAAACAGGTTCATCGAAGTCAACCTTGGTTTCAATGATTCCGCGTCTTTATGATGTTACTTCTGGTGCCGTTCGGGTTGCAGGACACAACGTTAAGTCATATGACTTGAAGACCTTGCGTGATAACGTTGCGATGGTTTTACAAAAGAATGTGCTGTTCACAGGAACGATTAAGGATAACCTCAAGTGGGGTAACGAAAATGCAACCGATGAACAAGTTGTTGCCGCTGCTAAAATCGCCCATGCTGATGGTTTTATTCGTGAAATGCCAGATGGTTATGACACAATGGTGGAACAAGGCGGTAACAACGTTTCTGGTGGGCAAAAGCAAAGAATTACTATTGCCAGAGCCTTGCTTAAGAATCCGAAGATCTTGATCTTAGATGACTCCACCTCAGCTGTTGATACCAGTACTGAACGACAAATTAGAACGTCTTTGGCTAAAGATATGCCAGAAACTACTAAAATCATTATTTCACAAAGAATTGTTTCAATTAAGGATGCTGATCGGATTATCGTCATGGATCATGGTCAAATTCAAGCTATTGGAACCCACGATGAATTGATGAAGACTAACGAACTTTATAGTTCAATCGCTAAATTCCAGGAAGAACAAGGAAAGTAGGTGAGCAATTTGGATCAAGCAATGGAAAAAAGTAAAAATCAAACAAAGGGTAGCAGAACCAAAATATTATTGCGCCTATTGAAACTGGTTAATAGTACGAGTCCATGGATGCTCATCGTTTCCATGATCACTATTGTACTAGCAGCTGCCAGCAACGTTATTGGCTCGTTATTCATTGAACGTTTGATCAATAATTATATTGTGCCTTTAACTAAAGAAAAAGTTCCTAACTATGGCCCTCTAGCTACTGCAATTGCGGTAATGTTTGGGATCTATGCTATTGGCTTTTTATCCAACTACCTCTTTAACATGTTAATGGGTGTTTTGGCACAAAAGGTCCAATACCGTGTTCGTAACGAAATGTTTACCCACATGGAAAGCTTGCCAATTTCATACTTTGACCAAAATGAATTTGGCGATATCATGTCGCGTTATACTAACGATATTGATACCTTGATGCAGATGATTTCACAGTCAATTCCACAGTTTACTAACTCAGCTTTGAGTTTGTTATTCGTGGTTGTCGCTATGTTCTCACTTAGTTGGCAATTGACGGTCTTCTCCTTCATTATCTTTGCTTTATCATTTGGAATTGTGCGCTACTTAACGGTTAGATCAAGTCACTTCTTCCAAGTCCAACAAAAGAAGCTGGGCCAAATCAATGGTTATAATGAAGAAATGCTTAATGGTTTGAAGGTCATCAAGGTCTTCAGCCATGAGCCACAATCTAAGGAAGGCTTTGACAAATATAATGATGAGTTGCGTCAAGCCTCAGGTAAGGCTAACACTTACGCTACAATTTTATTCCCAATTATGGGTAACATGGGTAACTTGCTTTACGTTTTGATCGCCTTTGTTGGTGGTGCTGCTGCAATTAATAGTTGGGCTCCGCTTTCACTTGGTGCCATTGGTTCATTCTTACAGTTATCTAAGCAATTCAGTATGCCAATTGCCCAAATTTCGCAACAATTAAACTCTATTGTAATGGCTTTAGCTGGTGCAGAAAGAATTTTCAACTTGGAAGATCAAAAGTCAGAAGCTGACCAAGGTACAGTTACTCTTTCTAAGAAAAACGATGAAGTCGGCAGTAAGTGGTACTGGAATGTACCACAAAAAGATGGCTCAACCAAGAAGGTTCAAGTACGTGGTCATATTATTTTTGATCATGTTAACTTTAGCTACGTACCAGATCATCAGATCTTGCATGACATTTCCATTAATGCCAAACCGGGAATGAAGGTAGCTTTAGTTGGTGAAACCGGTGCAGGTAAGACAACCATCTCTAACATGCTTAACCGTTTCTACGATATTGATTCAGGAACGATTACTTATGACGGTATTCCAATTAAAAACATTAAAAAAGATGATTTGAGAAAATCACTTTCAATTGTTTTACAGGAAACCCATCTCTTTACTGGCACAATTATGGACAATATCCGCTTTGGTAATCCAGATGCCAGTGATGACGATGTTTATCAAGCAGCCAAGTTATCACACGCAGATGAATTTATCCATGACCTTGATCACGGTTATGAAACTGTGATTGATGGTGATGGCGGCGACCTTTCACAAGGGCAAATACAGCTGTTGTCAATTGCGCGGGCAATGATTGCTGATGAGCCAGTAATGATTCTTGATGAAGCTACCTCAAGTATTGATACTCGAACTGAAAAAATGGTTCAAGCCGGGATGGACAACTTGCTTACTGGTAGAACTAGTTTTGTTATTGCTCACCGTCTGTCAACGATTGTTAACTCAGATTTAATCTTGGTACTTGATCATGGTCATATTATTGAACATGGTAACCATGATGAATTAATCAAGCAAAAGGGTTACTACTATGAACTCTACACTGGCAAGAAGGAAATTCAATAAGCGTTAAACAAGGCAGCTGCTATTTATCGTGTTAGGATAAGGGCAGAAAGAAGGCCTTTATTATGAAAAAGGGAGTCTATGGTTGGTATCAATCTTATTGGTACTGCTTGGCGTGATGGTCTACTGGGATCATGGTTTTAAAGATTTTGGTCGGCCAGGGATGATCTTAACTTCAGTTTTACTTGTTTTAACGATTTTGATTGCATTCTTTGCGACAGTTAGTGATACCTTTAATTCTTGGATCGGCTCCTGGTGGGTTATTCCAGATGGTATCTTGTTCGGTTTTGCTAGCATGCTTGATTATGCAACAGCACCTAAGATCTGCTGTTTTGCTTTGCTATTTATCGTCTGCGTTTATGTCGAAACTAAATTGCATGATGATAAGGTAAAGTAAATAGAATGAATACACGTTTTTCATTGATAAACTTGGGACTGATTAAGCAAGGATACCCCGTATTTAATGCGGGGAGGAATTGCACTTTCAGTCCCTTTTTTCCTTTCTATAATTTATATATTTCACTACTTAAATACGATATAATACATAGTGAATATCATAAAGGGGGGTGATTATTTTGGATCAGTCTATAACTATTAAAGCACAACTACTTAATATTGATGGTGAAACTGCAAGTGCGTTTAGAGATACTGTGCTTATGTATCGTGATGCTTGCAACTTTATTTCTCAATATGTTTTTGACCATGATTTTGAATTGCATCAAGCTAAATTGAACAAAGCTTTATATCATGATTTGCGTGATAAGTTTGCCCTTAAAAGTCAAATGGCTCAATCCGCAATCAAAACTGTAATTGCACGCTATAAGACGGTTAAGACGCAATTAAGTCAAAAGCCTTATCGCTATGATACTGGCAAAAAAGATTCCAAAGGACATGCTATCTGGTCACAATTTCCACGTGATCTTTCTTGGCTTTGGCAGCCTATTTCCTTTAAACGCCCACAGCTTGATTTACAGCGTGGTCGGGATTGGTCTTACAAAGCTACTACTAATCAGCTATCCTTAAATACCCTGCAAGGCAGAAAGGCAGTTGATTTTGCTTGCAAGGGTTTTGATCAATACCTTGATGAAAGCAAGTGGAAATTTGGCTCGCTTAAACTACTGCAATTTAGAAACAAATGGTATGTACATTTAAGTGCCACAATCTCATTACCTGACTTTCAAGCCTCACAAGCTGAGCATGTTGTTGGAATTGATCGTGGATTGCGCTTTTTAGCTTCTTGTTATGATGAACAAGGCAAAACCCTGTTTTATAATGGGCAGAAAGTATTGCGTAAAAGACGGAAATATAAGAAACTGCGTGCTCAGCTTCAAGCCAAGGGTACTAAATCTGCCAAAAGAAGATTGAAGAAGATTGGTCAACGAGAGAACCGCTGGATGAGCGATGTCAACCATTGCTTAACTAAGACACTCATTGACCATTATGGATCTAACACAATCTTTGCATTAGAAGATTTAACCGATGTGCGCTTTGCTACTGAGAAGTCCTCAAAAGATCGGCGCTATGAAATGGTATCGTGGGCTTTTTACCAATTTGAGCAGTTTTTGACTTACAAAGCCAACTTAAACTCTTCTGCTGTAGTTAAAGTCCCAGCTAAATATACCAGTCAGCGCTGCCCTAAGTGTGGACGGATTCGCAAGGAAAATCGAAATCATGATTTGCATTTGTACGTTTGTGACAAATGTGGCTATAAGTCAAATGATGATCGTCTTGCCTCAATGAATATCCAATTTTTAGGCACGCTATACCGCAGTGGTGAAGAGGCACCGCAGTTTAATAAACAAGCATCTGCCGAGTAAATCTTGGCAGATAAACGGGCATAGTCAACTGCCCGATGATGTAGTCTCTTTAGGTGGGAGTCACAAGACGCTAATACCACTATCTGTAAGCAGATGAGAACTACAAACCCCTGAATTTATTCAGGGGTAGTTGATGATGGAGAAACGTGTATTTTTTAGTACTAGAATTTCCCATAGAAAAATCTTCGAAATTTGTGGTTATATTTCGAAGGCTTTTTTTGATTTATTCTTGTGCTAATTTACTTACAATGAATGCGTTTAAAGAAACATTTTCGTCTTCGGCTTCTTCAGCTAGGTGAGCGTGTAATGATTTAGGCATTCTTAATAATAATTTTCCTGAATATTTTTTGGTTAATGGTTCAGGAATTTTTACATTGCGTCGAAGACAAGATGAAAACCATGCTTTTTTTGCTTCTTCTAGTTCAGCCATTCCTTCTTCTAGATCATCACCATAGGCAATTAGGCCAGGAAGTCTTGGTACTGTTACTCTGTAGTAAGTTTCACCATCATCTTCCATAATTTTTTGAAATTCAGTCTTTTCTTACTGGCTTTTGCCGAAACTTTTCTTCTAATTTTTTAGAAAAAATAAAGATAGGGGATGATCTTAGGCCTTTTTATGAAAAATGGGTAAAATAGGGATAAGATTTGCTAAACTATAAATAGTTAATTCGAAGAATAATAAACAAGAAGGGGGAACATTCCTCGTGAAAATTTTAGTTGTTGATGATGACAAAGAAATCGTAGAACTATTAAGTATCTACCTTAAAAATGAAGGCTATGAACCTGTCGCAGCTTACAGCGGCAAGGAAGCAATTACTAAATTGACCACTACGCCAGATATCGTTTTGATGATTTTGGATGTGATGATGCCAAATATGTCAGGAATCGATGTAATTAAGGAAGTTAGAAAAGACTCCGATATTCCAATTATTATTGTTTCTGCTAAAACCGGTGATATGGACAAGATTCAAGGATTAATCACTGGTGCCGATGACTATGTTTCTAAGCCATTCAATCCACTTGAAGTAATGGCTCGTGTACGTTCACTTTTGAGAAGAAGTCAAAAGCAAGTTAAGAATGAAAAACCAGATATTTTGGAAGTAGGACCATTGGTAATTAACCGTGATTCACATGAAGTTAAGACTATTGATGGTAAGACTATCCAATTAACTGCCTTAGAATTCGGCATCTTATACTTACTTGCTAGTCACCCTAACCGTGTTTTTTCAGCTGATGAAATCTTTGAACGTGTTTGGCAACAAGAATCAATTGTTTCAGCTAAAACTGTCATGGTACACGTGTCACACCTTCGTGATAAAATTCAAAAAGCCACTGATGGTGAGGATGTCATCCAAACTGTTTGGGGCGTAGGTTACAAGGTCGAGGCATAAGATGAAAAAAGAACGCGTCAAGCTAACTGGCGCCGAAAAGAGCGAATTGTTTGCAGAAGGGGTCGTAACGGTCGTCCTTCTGCTTTTATTAAATTTATCAATTATCATTCTGATTCACTTAGCTATTTTGCAGGATGAAAGCCTGGTCAACGGAATCTACTTTCTAAAAAAGACGATCACTTTTGCAGGTGGCTATCATCTTTGGTCCTGGCAAAACGTATTCATCGTCTTAATGGGAGTGGGCGACTTGGTTGTTTTGTACTGGCGCTTGATTCGACGCTATCACCAAATGCAGCTACGTCACATTATTTTGGAACTTCACTATATTGCTAATGGTCATTTTGATCATCGGATTAATTTTCGGGTACGACCAGAATTGCAACGAGTAGTGGATTCGATTAATTCGTTGGTTGATAGTACTGTAAATTCGATTAATGAAGAACGGGCAATTGAGCAATCTAAGGATGAATTGATCACTAATGTTTCCCACGATATCAGAACGCCGCTAACATCAATTATTGGTTATCTTGGTTTGTTAAAAGCAGGAGTGACTTCGCCAGAAGATCAGAAAAAGTATGTCAATATTGCCTATACTAAGGCAGAACAAATGAAAGCACTGGCTAACGATCTGTTTGAATATACTACTTTAAAGTCGACCAATACTAAGTTAAATCTGAATGATTTGCATATTTATTCAATGTTGGAGCAGGTAGCGGCCGGCTTTGAATTAGAAGCAGAAAAAAATGGCATTGAAATAGAGATTGAAGCGCGGCCAAAGAATCTAACGATTAAGGCTGATGCGGAAAAGCTGGTCCGCGTTTACAATAATTTGATTTCTAATGCTTTCAAGTATGGTACAGGGGCAACTAAAATTAAATTGGTAGCCAATTTAGTCAACAAACGTGAAGTAGAGTTGCGCGTTGAAAATAATGGGGCACCAATTCCGAAGAAATCATTAAATAAAATCTTTGAGCGTTTTTACCGGGTAGAAACTTCGCGAAATACTAAGACAGGCGGAACTGGTCTGGGATTATCTATCACCAAAGGTGTGGTTGATTTACACCATGGTACAATTCGCTGTGAATCAAACGAAAAGTGGACTAGTTTTATTATTCGTTTGCCACTTGATCCGAAGAAAGCGTCACCAACACACTAGCTGTGTTATAATTTTGACTGAAATGTTTTAAATACAACGAGGAGAAAAGCTAATGAGTATTTCCTTAAATACCTGTATATTAATCTTAAAAGAGCATCACTTGCTCAAGTCAAGCGCAGTGCAAGATACAGTAGCTACTAAAATGGACTATGTGTCTTATGACTCACGCGATATTCAAACTAATACATTGTTCTTCTGCAAGGGAGCAGGCTTTAGACCAACTTATTTGTCAATGGCTAAAGACAATGGGGCCATTTGTTATGTAGCTGAACAACCATATCCAGAAGGAAAAGGAATGCACGCTTTAATTGTGCGCGATGTTTCTAAGGCAATGGCTCTTTTGTCAGCTGCTTTCTTCCGTTTTCCACAAGATGACTTGTTTGTTGTAGCTTTCACTGGTACAAAGGGAAAGACTACATCAGCATACTTTTTGAAAGGGATGCTTGATCAAGCAAATGGTGGTAAGACAGCTCTGATTTCTTCAGTTAATGATGTGGTCGGACCTAAGCCTGAAGATAGCTTTAAGTCAAGCTTGACCACACCAGAGAGTTTGGACTTATTCCGAGACATGAGAACGGCTGTTGATAATGGCATGACTCACTTGGTAATGGAAGTTTCTAGTCAAGCATATAAGAAAAATCGTGTCTTCGGTTTAACTTATGATTTAGGCTTTTTCCTGAATATTAGTCCAGACCATATTGGTCCTAACGAACACCCTAATTTTGCAGATTATTTGCATTGCAAATTACAATTGCTTGTTAACTCACGTAAATGTATTATCAACGCTGAAACTGCACACTTTGATGAAGTCTACGCTGCCGCAACAACTACTACCAACCCCGATAGTATTTATTTGTTTGCCCGCGATAATTTTGAAAATCCAGACTTGAAGCAGCCAATTGATTTCAGATTCTCTTCTGAACAATTAGATATGAAAGAAACTCGGTTCAATTTAGTTTGTGCTAGTGATAAGGCACGTAAATTGCCAATTAATGGTGATTATACTTTAAAGATGCTGGGTGATTTCAACGAGTCAAATGGTACTGCCGCAATTATTGGAGCAGGCTTGGCTGGACTTAACCATGATCAATGTGCGAAGGGTATTCGCGATGTTACTATTCCAGGCCGGATGCAAACCGAGAGAACAAAGAAGCACGGCATGGTTGTAGTTGACTACGCTCATAATAAGGCCTCAATGATGGCTTTAATGAGATTTATGCGTAACGAATTCAACGATCCTAAGATTATTGTTGTTGTTGGAGCTCCTGGTGATAAAGGCGTGTCACGTCGTCCCGGTTTTAGTGAAAGTTTGACTGCATACGCAGATAAAGCATTTTTAACTACAGACGATCCGGGCTTTGAAGATCCAAAGAGTATTGCCGAAGAAATTGATTCAGGAATAGATCACTCTAAGTGCGACGTTACTATTGAGTTAGATCGTAAGAAGGCCATTCATGATGCGATTGCCATGGCTACGCCAGATGATGTTGTGCTAATCTGTGGTAAGGGGGCTGACGCTTTCCAAAAGATTCGCGGAGTAAATACTCCATATCCATCTGATATTGTGGTTGCACAGCAGGTAATTAATGAGTTGGAAGGTCAAGAAGAACACTTTAGAAAGTAAGTGAAAATAGTGAAACACTTCTTTAGTATTATTGGCGGCATGGGAACTATTGCCACAGAAAGCTACGTTCGTTTAATTAATCACCGTGTAAAAATAGCTAAGGACCAAGATTATTTAAATTATATTTTGGTTAATGATGCACAAATTCCTGATAGAACGGCTTATATTAAAGATCATACTAAACCAAACTTTTTCTATGATTTACGTGACGATGTGCTGGGCCAAGCCAAATTGGGACCAGACTTCTATGTGATGCCATGCAATACCGCTCACTATTTTTATGATGATTTGGCTGCATTGACTGATATTCCATTTTTACACATGATGAGAATAGCAGTGCATCAATTTATTGAAAAATACCCACAAGAAAAGAAAATTGGCTTGATTGCGACTGAAGGGTCAATTTATGACCATCTATATGAAGATGAAATTCACCGTGTTAAACGAGAAGTTGAATTCGGTGGACCAGAGATTCAGCCAATGGTGACTAAGTTAATTTATCGCGATATTAAGGAAAAAGGCGTCGTTGATGGTAAGCTATATCATCAGATTCTGCAAAAAATGCATGATGATTACGGCTGTAATGTGATTTTGTTGGGCTGCACAGAACTGTCTTTGGCCCAGGAAAAAGCACCAGATCATCCTTACAATGTGATTGACCCACAATCAATTATTGCGGATGTATCGATTGAATTAGCTTTGAAGATTCGTAATGGTATGGATTCTAAAAAAGCATGTGCTAAGTATATGTATAAGTAACTCTGCAATGAGGTAAAAAGCTCTGCTACTTGCAGAGTTTTTTATTAAAATAAATGAATCGATGAAGAACATGAAAGATTCTAAAATGGTTGTAGGGATGCATCCTGATATTAATGAAAAAGTCGAAAAAGAGGGATAAAAATGTATCAAGAAAATAAAGATGATTTAAAACAATGGCTATTAAGTAATATTACTGACCTACTAGTAAATGAAGATACTAAGCCAGAAGAAAGAAAAATCCTACTTGATGCAAAGCATGAGTTAGAAAATGGTGAATCAGCTAATTATGTCTGCAACTTAATTCGAGTTGGTCTTGATCCATTAAGCTGGCAGAGTAAATTGTCACATGATGTGATGAAGTTTTATTATGCAATTACTAGTGATGCTCGTCCCGTATCAGCTAAAGCAGGTGCATGTGGTGGTGCTGCCTTAGGAATGGCTTTTTCAGGTCTTATGGGCAAATAATTATTGATTCAAAAGGGAGATTAAGCGCCATATTTTGCTTAATCTCCCTTATTTTTAACCAAATAAGTCTAAAAAACGACCGAATCTGTCACTTTTGTTTATTGACCTTCAATTTGTGGCACAATATTTTTATGAAAGAGAAAACTTGATGAACAATAAAAACTCTAAACCTAAATTTTCAGGTTTAAATATGCTAATTTCAATTTTAATTGGCTGGGCGATTTTTTTCTTTGTGGCCTGGGCCTGTATGAAATTTAGCTCGGAATTTTTTGCTATGCCTCGCTTTATTGCAGTGATTATAGTTTCTATAGCTGGGGCGGTAGTGATCGGACCAGCTATCTATGGCTTTTTATACTTGGGGAGAAAAAAGTAAATACTAAAAGATGTTGACAAATTGACTAATAAATATTAGTGTATTAGTTAAGTAGTACAGAAAGGACGTGTAGACATGCTGGTAATGAAAATAATTTTTAACGTGCTAATCGCATATTTGATAATTTGCACAGTAATTTCAATCATTAGAACTGTAGGTGCCAAACGCGAAGAGTGGCATGTTTACAACGGCCAGGGCATGAGCTTCAATCAAGCTTTCGTCAGATACTTCATTGAAGATGCGACTCTGGGTCAAGTGACGATATAGCGGGGGATAGATCAATGCTTTACTTAGTATATATTTTAATCGGTATGTTAATTGTCTTGGGTGTTAATTTGTTAATCACTGCATTTTGGGCTTTACATGATATGTATGTGAAAAAAGAAAATGCAGATTTACCTACTTTTAAAAAGTATTTTGTGAAAAACAATAATATTCCAACTAAGATGTCGGATTTATTTAACTAGAAACTGCCGTAAGGCAGTTTTTTTGTTTTCATATTTTGTGTAATAGTTATTTAAATGAAAGTCGATACTATCGCATTTTAAAGTGAGGTAGTATGGAAATTTGCTTTTTTAGATAAAAAAATCTTCAGTTCTTGTTTTTGACACCGCTTACAAAAGCGGATACATTAGTTAATATAGGATGTTTCAATTTGGAAAGAAGTGTCAAAGATGGACTTTAAAAAATTAACTGCAACAGATATAGATAATTTGAGTAAATTTATCTCAGATCCAGAGCGATTCATTACTAAGCCAACTGTTCATTGGGATCATGACCAATTTAAGACGGTTAGAGCAATGCCTGACTTGGTAATTCAACCTGAAACTAATGAAGAAGTCGAAAACGTTGTTAAATATGCAAGTGATCATCATATTCCTATCGTTCCGCGTGGTAATTCGACTGGTCTAATGGGTGGCAATTTAACCGTTGAAGGTGGCATTTCACTGGATATGGTGAAAATGAATAAGGTTTTGGAATACGAGCCAGAAAGTCTAACGATGACTGTGCAAGCAGGTATTCGGTTGAAAGATATTGAAGAATATTTAGCCAATAAACCATTTACTTATATGCCAGCTCCAGCAATGCATTGGGCTACAATTGGTGGTAATGTGGATACTAACGCCGGTGGGTTGAAAGCAATTAAATATGGCGTTACTCGAGAACATATCCGCGAATTGAAGGTTGTTTTAACTGATGGTAAACTTTACAAATTTGGCGCTAAGGCAGTTAAGTCCTCATCAGGTTATTCGTTAAAAGACCTGATCATTGGCTCAGAAGGGACTTTAGGTGTAGTAACTGAAGTTACCATGCGTTTATATCCACGTCCTAAACAATCGATCAATGCAATTATTCCGTTTCCTAATTTGGATGAAGCAATTAAATCAGTACCAGCAATTTTGGCTTCTGGTGTAGTGCCAACAACCGTTGAATTTATGGGTAGAAAAGTCATTAGTCTCTGGGAAAAGTATTACGATGAAAAATTCCCAATTGCAAATGGCGATGGCTTCATTATTCTAGGGCTTGATTCTTTAACTAAAGAGGAATTGGATGCGGAATTAAAGCTTGCCCTTGCAGCAACGAAGAAGTTTAAAGCAGCTGATGCGGTAATTTTAGATGCTAATTCAGAGGAAGCAAAGAAGATTTGGACTTGTCGGGAAGCATTGCTTTTGGCTATTCAAAAGTCTACGCCAAAGATGGATGAAGTTGATATTTGTGTGCCAATTAATCATATTCCTGATGTTTTGCATAGAGTTGATGAATTGGAACAAGAGGTTGGTATGCGAATTCCTAACTTTGGTCATGCCGGCGATGGTAATTTACATATTTATCTTTGCTCAGATGCAATGAGTGACGAAGAGTTTGAGCAAAAGAGTCATTATGTGATTACCGAACTTTATAAGACAGCTAAAGCTTTGGATGGAAATATGTCTGGCGAGCATGGTATTGGTTATGCCCGCAAAGATTGGTTTGAGGATTTCTATGGTCATGATTACACTGAACTTTTGAGAAAGATCAAGCATGTTTTTGATCCAAATTATGTTTTGAATCCAGATAAGATTTTTCCAATGGAATAAATTAAATAAAACTGCCGTAAGGCAGTTTTTTTGTATTCAAATACAAAAATTTCTGAAGGTGTTTTTTCTGGTATGACCCAATTGATTAGCTTATTGTGCTAAAATTGAAAGCGAATACATAGATTTGAATTTTAGAGGTAAATTATGATTAATCAACTTACTGATTTTACTAAAGATGGACAAAAAATTACCTTAAACTATGAGAATGGACCAATGATTTTGACCGTGTTAACACCGGAAATTGTGCGATTCTTTCAAGATCGAGGTAATGCTAGCAATTCTTATGCTATCGAAGGCGATAAAGAAATTAAAACTGATTTTACAGTTAAAAATAAAGGCGATCATATTGAAATAGCTACGGCTAAGTTGATAGTAAAAGCTTATGATGATGAAAAAATTGACGTCTTTGATGAACAAGGCAATCCATTGGTCGTAGATTATCGGGGGAAAAGAACCCCAATTGACCGACAGATGGATGAGGAACATTTGAAGCTGGCTGAATCTGAAGGCCATGATGTGGATAAATTGCTGGGAAAGCATGACGGCGATTATTATGAAGTGGTCAAATCACTAGCAGATGACGAAGAATTTTATGGCTTGGGTGATAAAACCGGCTATTTGAATAAACGCCACTATGCTTATGATAATTGGAATACTGACAATCCTGATCCTCAAGTAGAGAGCTTCACCCGTTTGTATAAGTCGATTCCAATTTTACTAGGATTAAAAAATGGTCATCCTTATGGTATCTTTTTTGACAATACTTACCGTAATCATATTGACTTAGGTAAGGAAAGCAACAATTATTATTACTATTCAGCTGATAATGGTAATTTAGATTATTATGTTATTGGTGGGGCCTCACTCAAGGCGGTTGTCACGAATTATACCTACTTAACAGGCCGTGTACCAATGCCACAGAAGTGGACTCTGGGTTATCAGCAATCGCGCTGGGGCTATAGTGTTAGCCAAAAGCAGGTAGAAAAAATTGCGGAAAATCTGCGTAAATATGATTTGCCTTGTGATGTCTTGCATCTTGATATTGATTACATGAAGGGCTATCGTGTCTTTACTTGGCGCAAGGATACTTATGAAGCTCCAGAAGAGTTTATTAAAAAAATGCGTAAATTGGGCTTCAGGATTATTACTATTATTGATCCGGGCGTAAAAAAAGATGATGCTGATTATAAAATTTATCAAGAAGGTATTGAAAAGGGCTATTTCGTTAAGGCAGCAGATGGTACTGTTTATGTAAATGAAGTTTGGCCGGGGGATGCGGTATTTCCAGATTTCGGTCGCCAGAAAGTTCGCCAATGGTGGGCTAAAAATTGCAAATACTTAGTTGACTTGGGCGTTAGTGGCATTTGGGATGATATGAATGAACCTGCTTCATTTAGAGGTGAAATTCCGGGTGATACTGTTTTCCACAACGAAGACGAAGCGACTACGCATGACAAGATGCACAATGTCTATGGCCACAACATGGCTAAGGCAACTTATGAAGGTTTGAAGAAATATTCAGGTAAGCGGCCATTTGTAATCACGCGTGCAGCATATGCCGGAACTCAAAAGTTTTCCACAGTCTGGACGGGTGATAACCAAAGTTTGTGGCCACATGTGCAAATGATGATTCCGCAATTATGTAATTTGGGTCTGAGTGGCTTCAGCTTTGCTGGTACTGACATTGGCGGCTTTGGAGCTGATACCACGCCAGAATTATTAACACGTTGGATTGAGGGAGCATTGTTTAGTCCGCTTTATAGAAACCATGCGGCACTTGGTACGCGCTCACAAGAACCATGGGTCTTTGGTGAATCAACTTTATCGATATACCGTAAGTATTTGAAGTTACGCTACCGCTTTATTCCTTATTTATATGATGAATTCTACCGTGAAACTCAGACTGGGCTACCAGTTATGCGGCCGTTGGTCTTAAATTATGAAAATGATCCACATGTGTATAACTTAAACGATGAGTATATGGTAGGCGAGGATATTTTGACAGCTCCAGTTGTCCAGCAAGGTCAAACTAAGCGTGCGGTGTACTTACCTAAAGGTGAATGGATTGACTTCTGGAACGGTGTAGAGTATTCAGGTGGGAATACAATTTTAGTTGATGCTCCAATTGATAAATTACCGCTATTTATTAAAAAAGATACGATTCTACCGTGGGGTAAGGAAGTCGACCATATTTCTGATGAACCGGATAAAGATATGACATTCAGAGTATTTGGTAATGGCGGCAAGTATAGACACTATCAGGATAACGGCGTTGACTTTGAGTATCAAAAAGGCGAGTATAACTTGTACGATATTGAAGTTGATCATGATCAAGTGACGGTCAAATTAGCGCATCATGGCTATGCACATGAATATCAGCGAATTATAGTTGAATTAGCTGATCGTAAAGTAGTATTTAACTACTGCGAAGGCGAATATACAGAAGCATAATTTAAATGACAGGAATAACTCCAAATAACAGGGTTATTCCTGTTATTTTTGTTTTTTATTGTATTATTCTAAAAATATTTTTGTTGGATAAAACGTTGATTTATCAAGCTTTATGAAGGATGGCTTACGTGAAGAGAGAAATAAGTGATTGAGAGGTAATAACGATGATGACTGAATTAACTACTGAAACTGAATTAAGATTTAACGTAAAGACTGTTAGTGTTGAAGACATGACCAACATGCTTGAAGAAGACGGCTGGAAGCAAGAATCAATGCATTTTGCAGAAAACAAGATCTCAGCTAATGCAATGGCATCAATGCTTGAAGATTTAGGTTGGAAAGAAAACTAAAAGTCAAAATAAGAAAAATTCTAACTACGATGTAGTAGTGAAGTCACATCGCATTATCAATCAACTAAGAGAGCTAGTATGGAAAATATTCCATGCTAGTTTTTTTATTGTGGAAATTATATATCTGCTTTTATTGCAAAAAAATATTTAATTATTGTATTGCAATTACAAATTATCGTAATACAATAATTAATGAAAAGAGTATTAAACGAAAGAGAGGGAGAAAAATGAAAAAGTTTGTTTTAAATTTGCTTACGGTAATAACGTGGATTTATCAAGTGCTTTGTGTATTTAGCATTGTTACGTTTGTTTTAGCAGGTGGCTTCACAATTTTTGTATTATCACAGCCCGGAGCTGGTGCAGAAATAAGTAAAGGCATGAGTGATGAACTCGGTGTCCAGTTCAGTAGTACATGGATATGGCTAATGCTAGGGATGTTTTGCCTTTTCATTGTTGCCATGGTCGCTCAGTTTCTCATTTGTGGTTACGCACGATTGATTATTAAGAACATTAAACAAGAGATTTATTTTGCAGTAAAAAATTTACAACTGCTGAAAAAACTATTGATTTCAGTATCTGTTTACACAGTCGCAACGATAATTTTCTATATTGGGATTTACAGTAACTACGCAACTTTAACTAAGATTGCTAAAACTTCATCCGTTGACATGATTTATCCAACCAGTATTACTAATAGCTTGTTCTTCCTAGCAATTTTGTACGTAGTTTACCTAGTCTTCAAATATGGGATGAAGGTTCAAGAAGACGCAGATTCAATTATTTAATAGGAAGTGATATAGGTGATTGAAGTGACACTAGATTTTATGCTTTTGAAGCGAAAGATGTCTTCAAAGGAGTTGGCAGAGAAGGTTGGCATCACGCCGGCTAACCTGTCAATCCTAAAGACAGGAAAGGCGCATGGCGTTCGCTTCGACACGTTGAGCAAGATCTGTGAAGTCTTGGATTGTCAACCAGGGGATTTATTAGCTTATAAAAAAGATGAAGAATAAAATGCAAAATCAGTCCGAAAAATGACAGAATTGGACGGTTTTACCTTTTACATGAATGATAGGGATATGATTAATTTAAAAGGATAAAAGATTATTTCCTGGGAGATAATCGCTGAATTAGAGGAAAGAAAAATGCTGTACTTAATTTATATTGTGTTCGGCTTACTGATTGTTTTAGCCGTTAATTATGCCGTTACAGCATTCTTAGCTGTTCATGATTTGCTTAAAAATAGAGAAAAAGATCAATTAAGTTTTGGGGATGCATTCAAGAAATACTTCGCCAAGAACAACAACATTCCGACTAAGTTTTCGGATTTGTTTAATTAAAAATGAAAGACAAATTTCCTTGAGGTAACAAGAATGAATAACGAAAAATTTGCTCGTGAAAACAAGAGAATTATTAAGGGCATGGGAATTGGAGCAATTGCGGGTCCGCTGGTTTTCTTAGGGATAATGTATGTTAAAAATCATGGTCCACTTCAGGCTTGGCAGATTATTGCATCTATTGCAATTGGATTCGCTTTTGGCTTGATAATTGGCGGCATTATTTCTGCTAACTTGGCCGTTAGCAAGACAGTAGATTCAAAGATTCCATGGCAGAAGAAAGTGTTGAAACTTGCTCCTCAAGTTATTGGTACAGGAGTAGTGGTTGCTGCAGCTAGTGTAGTGATTACTTTAGTAACCAATTGGGGGTCAGTTGATATTGTAAAAACAATTTTTTCAACCGATACTTTATGGCAGTTCTTTGACGGTGTACTTCTAGGTCTAATAACCATTAGATAAAAAGTTGAGGGATAGATCATGTTAGAAAAAGCTAAAAAACAATTCACTGGTGCTGTGATTTTCTCTGTTATTGCACTAATTGTCGCAATTTTTAGTATTACTGGTAATGGTACAACTTGAAAATTATGTACCGTTATTGTTATCTTGTTGATCTGGGTAGGCTATACAAGTATCGGATATTTTAAGCTTAAAGCAGAAAATGATAGCGACAATTATTAGTATATGTACCACATAATTCCCATAGCAGAAGTTAAAAAGGAATGAATGCCATGAAAAATACAGTTATTTCTATAATTATGATAATTGTTATAGTAATTGCACTATATTGGTTAGTTACTATTCCCCAGGTAATGCGGAACAAAACATCAGATGGTTATCAACTAAGATTTATTAGGAAATCTACTAAGGTATATCCTCATTTTTGGCAAGCATATTGGCGGCAAGCACTGCTGAATATTTTGGATGTGCTTGCATTCTTTGGCGATAATTATTCTTAGATATTCAATCAATAACATATAAAAGTTGAGGAAAAGCTCATGTTAAAAATAGAACACCTAAATAAAAGCTTCGGGTCAACACAGGTTTTGTTTGATGTTAGCTTCAATGTGTCAGATAGACGTATTCTCGGACTGGTTGGTAAAAATGGGTCGGGTAAGTCGACGATCTTTCATAGTATTTTGAAATTCGTTGATTATGACGGTCAGATTAGTATTGATGGACATTCTTTCAACGCTAAAGATTATGACAATATTGGCTATCTGCCTGAAGAGCGAAGTTTGATGCCTAAGTTAACCATTGAAGATCAGGTAGTGTTTTTAGCTAGCCTTAAAGGGATGCCGGCTAAAAAGGTAAAAGAAGAATTACCTGATTGGTTATCACGTTTGGCTGTTAAAGGGATCCCCATGGATAAGATTAAGTCTTTGTCTAAAGGTAACCAACAAAAAGTACAGATGATTGCGACTTTAATTCATCAACCTAAATTGATTATTTTAGATGAACCATTCAGTGGACTAGATCCTGTTAATGTCGATCTACTGAAGCAGCTGATTTTGGAAGAAAAAAGAAAAGGCGCTACAATCATTTTTTCTGATCATGATATGCGTAACGTGGAAGAATTGTGCGATGACGTCGTAATGATCAATGATGGGCATATCGTCTTGAATGGCCCAGTAAATGAAATTAAGAACAGCTTTGGTTTAACTCGAATTTTTGTCAGGACAGACAAAAGTGCTGCTGAATTATCAGCCTTGCCAGGTGTAAAAGATGTAATTTTGCAAAACAATGGAATGAAGCTGCTTATTCTTGCAGACGAAAAATATGGTAAGGATATTTTTAACCAACTTTCGGCCGGTCAATATATCCAGACTTTTGACCAGGAACCTCCAACTTTAGACGAAATTTTCAAGATGAAAGCAGGTGCTCGTCATGAATAAGATCTGGCTTGTCGCTAAAGAAACCTACCGTAGAGAAGTGAAAACTTGGTCATATTTGTTGATGATTTTAGCACCGTTTCTGCTCGTCTTCTTTTCATTTGTTATCGGAATGGTATCAGCTGGCGGTAGTGATGACAACTATGTCGGGGTAGTTACTTCTAATTCTGCCTTAAAGCAAGCAATTAAAAAGTCAGAAGACTTTGACAACTATAGCACTGAAGCTAAGGCTAAAAAGGCGTATAAAGATGAAGATATCGATGGCTATGTTTTAATTGAACAAAAGAATAATCAATTAGCTGCAACTTACTATAGTGATGAAAAAATGGACAGTGATCTAAAATCAGAGCTGCTAACGAGCCTAAACACCGCCCAGCAACAATTGAATTTAAGTAAGGCCAAGCTAACGACAAAACAGACTCAGACTTTAGCTACGCGGGCGCAATTTAAGCAACAAGTTAAGCATGTTGAGAAGAAGAGCTTTGACAATGATCCTGTTAAGCAAATTTCCTTCTGGACTTTGCTGATTATCTTGTACATGCTTGTGATCACTTATACGCAAGTAACAGCACAAGATATCGCTACGGAGAAGGGTACCAAGATAATGGAAGTAATCTTTTCGAGTATGCCAGGTGGCGATTATTTCACTGGGAAAATTTTAGGTATTTTTGGTGAAATTATTACCCAAGTGTTAATTTATGTTGTTGGTTTTGTGGCAGTTTATTGCGCGGCCCCATACATCGATGGCTTTAGAGATTTATTTGGACAGTATAAGCCGATGATTGATCAAGCAATTGGCAATCTGGCTTCTTGGGGATTGGTGTTTACGATAATCGGCTTGGTATTGTTTATTATCTTTGCAGCTTTCTGTGGCGCTTTGGTTGCTAAAAGCGAGAATGCCAACAAAGCGGTGGGACCACTATCTACATTGATGTTGATCGGGTTCTTGTTCACAGTCAATATGCAATCAGGTGGGGATACGATTTTTGCTAAAGTATTATCGTACATCCCGTTTCTATCATCATTTGTAATGCCAGCTAGAGTAATTATGGGTAACGCAACTAATTTAGAGGCAGCTATCTCTGCTTTAATTGCTTTAGCCGCTACAGTAGCGTCATTTATCTGGATTAGAAAAATCTATCCAAACTTGATTTTGCAAACAGATGATGTCGGCCCATGGCAAAACTTTAAGCGTAGCTTGAAAGGCTAGACAAAATATATTTAATAGTAAAACGCGCTGAATCAATAATGATTCGGCGTGTTTTGTTTTAGCAAGGTTAATAGATCTTGGGTTCTCTTTCTTAGTCATCTTTGCTGATTCTTAGTCAAATAGGGTAAAACGACTAAGAATAATTCCAAATGACGAAGAAAAGATGTCGTTTCAATCAAAAAACGGCATCTTTTTTGCATATAAATGAATTTTATTGAACGATAATAAATAAAAATGACATTTTTTGAAGAAAAATGATTGATTTTGGAGGAGAAAGCGAATACAATATTTATCGAGGTGAGAAATGATGCTGACTCAGGAGCGCCAAAGCTTAATCGAAGACTATGTTAATCAACACGAGTTATGTCGCGTAAGTGAATTATGTGACTTAACCGCAACATCTGAATCAACTATCCGTCGAGATCTAATTCAGATGGAAAAAAATGGGATCCTTAAGCGTGTTCATGGCGGTGCCCAATCAGTTAAACATTTTTCTCGTGATGTATCACAAAACGTTCGCTTCAGTTTGAATCATGACGCAAAAATCACTATTGCTAGATATGCCGTGCAGAATTTTGTTCGTCCAGGTGACAATGTCTTCATTGATGCAGGAACAACAACTTATGAGATGGTACCATTTTTAGCAGAGGTTGCTAACGTCAAGATTATTACTAATGGTGTAGAGACTGCTTTATGCAGTTTAAATCACGGAATTAACACAATTCTAATTGGCGGTGAAGTTAAGGACGATACGCATGCTGTTATAGGTCAGACCGCCTTAAGTCAGATTAAGGCAATGAATTTTTCAGCTAGCTTCGTTGGTGCTAATGGAATTGAAAAAAATGGCAATCTAACTACACCTGATCCAGAGGAAGCTGCGGTTAAGGCAGCCGAAATCAAACAGGCAAGACACGCTTATGTATTAACTGATAATAGTAAAATTGGTGAGCGTAACTTTGCTGTGTTTGCCAATACAAGTGACGTGATTGTGGTAACTGATCAACTAAAACCAGGTCAAAAACGGTCATTACCAGTCGGTATTGAATTAGAGGAGGCAAAATAGGATGATTTATACAGTAACTGTTAATCCAGCGCTTGACTATGTTCTTCAATTAGAAAAAGTTAACCGCGGAGAAGTTAACAGAACTAACAATGATTCATTTTTAGCAGGGGGTAAGGGAATTAACGTTTCTCAAATCCTTAACCAATTAAATGTTGATAATACGGCATGGGGCTTCGTAGGTGGCTTCACTGGTAAGGAATTGGTTCGTCAATTGAATCAAAAGAGAATTGAAAGTGATTTCGTTACTATTTCAGATAACACTCGTGTGAATGTTAAGATCCACGCTGAAAAGGAAACTGAAATTAACGCGGCTGGTCCTAACATTACCGACCAAGAAATCACTGCTTTTAAGGATCGTTTAAACGATTTAAAGAAGGGCGACATTGTAGTAATGAGCGGTTCTCTTACTCCAAGCCTTCCAACTGATTTCTATCAATCATTGCTTCCTACTATTAAAGAAGCAGGTGCAGAATTTGTTGTTGATACTACTGGACAAGCTTTACTTGATACTTTGGCATATAAGCCACTAGTAATTAAGCCTAACCACCATGAATTAGCAGACTTGTTTGGCGTAACTTTTGATTCAAGTGATGTGATGCTTGAATACGCACAAAAGCTTTTAGATAAGGGTGCTCAAAATGTGATGGTTTCTATGGCTGGTGAAGGTGGTTTCCTTCTTACCAAGGATCATGTTTACCATGCTAAGGGTGCTGTTGGTACTGCTGTTAACTCAGTTGGTGCAGGTGATTCAATGATTGCCGGCTTCGTTGGTACCTACTACAAGACCCAAGACCCTAAGGAAGGCTTCAGAATTGGAATGGCTTGTGGTGCCGCTACTGCCTTTACTAAGGACATTGCAGTTAAGAGCCAAATTGATGCTGTTCTTCCACAAATCAAAGTTGAGCAAATTTCTTAATAAAAAACGAGGGGAAAAATATGAGAATCAAGGATATTTTAAGCCCTGACTCCATGATTATGGAGCTTAAGGCTAAGAACAAAGAAGATGCCATTAAAGAAATGGCTGACCTTGAAGTAGCAACTGATATCGTTAACGACGAAGATGCTTTTATTAAGTCAATCTGGGCACGTGAAAACGAATCAACTACTGGTATTGGTGGCGGAATTGCGATGCCTCACGCACGTAACAAATCTATTAACAAGGCACGCGTATTATTCGCCAAGAGTAAGGAAGGAATTGACTATAATTCACTTGATGGCCAACCAGTTCACTTATTCTTCATGATTACTGCACCAGATGGTGCTGACAATACTCACCTTCAAGCATTAGCAAAACTTTCAGGTTTGTTAATTGATCCTGATTTAGTTGAAGCTTTGAAGAATACTAAGACTCCTGAAGAAGTTATCGATCTTTTTGAAAAGGCTGAAGCTAAAAAAGACGAAGAAGACAAGAAGGCAGCTGAAGCTAAGAAGGCTAAGGAAGCTGCTAAGGCTCAAGGTACAAGTGATGACGACAACAAGCCATTGATTGTTGGTGTTACTGCATGTATTAACGGTATTGCCCACACTTACATGGCTCAAGAAGCCTTGATCAAGGAAGGTAAGAAGCGCGGCATCGAAGTTAGAATTGAAACTAACGGTTCAGAAGGGGTTAAGGATAAGTTGACTCCTGATGAAATCAAGCGTGCTAAAGGTGTTATTATCGCTTCTGATAAGAAAGTTGATATGCCACGTTTTGACGGCAAGCACTTAGTTAACCGTCCTGTTGTTGATGGAATTAACAAGCCAGGCGAATTGATTGATGACATTATGGGTGGTAAGGCTGATGTTTACCGTGCAAGTGCTCAAGACAAGTCAACTGAATCTTCATCAACTGAGAAGCCAGGT
Organism: Lactobacillus sp. UMNPBX15; assembly: GCF_002553785.1. NCBI lineage: Bacteria > Bacillati > Bacillota > Bacilli > Lactobacillales > Lactobacillaceae > Lactobacillus > Lactobacillus sp. UMNPBX15. Next base: position 57,744 of record NZ_PCYV01000002.1, on the reverse strand, counting down.
TTGTGGGCAGGTATCTACAAGAACTTGATGAATGGTATTAGTCACATGCTTCCATTCGTTATTGGTGGAGGTATCTTAATGGCCATCTCATTCATCGTAGAAAACTACATGGGTGGCGCTAAGACTCCTGCTTTCATCTTTTTAAACAATGCTGGTAACTTGGCGTTTGCCTTCATGGTTCCAGTTTTGGCAGCCTATATCGCTGAATCAATCGGTGATTTGCCAGCCTTAATGCCAGGTTTTGTTGGTGGTTACATGGCCTCTATTGTTAACGGTCAATTCCAAGTTAACGTTCAAGCTCACGCAACTTCACCAGCCGGCTTCTTAGGCGGTATTGCTGCTGGTTTTATTGCTGGTTACTTGATGGTTGGTTTGAAGAAAGTATTTGCTAAATTACCTCGTTCTGTTGAAGGTATGAAGCCAATGCTGTTCTATCCAATTTTAGGATTGCTCTTTATTGCAGCAATTATGTTCTACATCATTAACCCAATCTTTAGTGGCATTAACTTTGCTATTACTCACTTCTTGAACGGAATGGGTACTGGTAACTTGGTACTTTTGACCACTATCCTTGCCGGTATGATGTCAATCGATATGGGTGGTCCTTTCAACAAGGCTGCTTACGTCTTTGCTTCAGGTGCATTTGCTAACGACCCTCATTCAGCTACTGCTGCTATCTTGATGGCTGCTGTAATGGTGGGTGGTATGGTTCCACCATTTGCTACTGCAATTGGTACTACATTCTTCAAGAACAAGTACACTACAGAAGAACGTCGTGCCGGTGTTTCTAACTGGGTATTAGGCTTCTCATTCATTACTGAAGGTGCTATTCCATTTGCTGCTGCTGACCCAGGTCGTGTAATTCCATCATGTATCATTGGTTCAGCTGTTGGTGGTGCTTTAGTTGGTTTATGGCACGTTGGTGTTCCAGCTCCTCACGGTGGTCTTTGGGTATCACCACTTGCTGGTAACATCGGTGGTCCAAGCCACATCTTGTACTACTTCTTAGCAACGATTATTGGTTCAATTGTTGCTGGTTTGATCATGAGTTTCTGGAAGAAGAACGTTAAGGACGACCCTAACGAATAAAAAGAGTAAAATAATTTCAGTTATTGATCAAAAATTAACACAATACGTAAAAAAATGTATTATAATATAAATATCTTGATGATCTCTACTTAAATCAAGATACTCTGTTATGTTTTGCGCTACCCGAAGGGTAGCGTTTTTTTGTACCTAAATTTAAGCTATAATAAATTAAAAAGTATGAATGGGTGAAGAGAGTGGACGAGCAAATTATTCGGATTACTAGGGCGTTGAATCATCCGATTAGAATTCAAATTCTTTATTATCTAAATGATCACCAAAAAAGCAGCGTTAATAACTTAGTTAAGCAATTCGACGTGAGCCAGCCGGCTATTTCACGTCATTTAAGGATTCTAGAAGAAGCAAAGCTAGTTAAGAGTGAACGAGTTAAGCAAGAGCGTTATTACAGCTTAGAAGACACGCACGTGATTAAGATTTTGGATGTTTTGCGGCAGCACGTGAAGGAAGAATTTTAGTCGGGTTTGACAATTATATAAAAATATGTTTATATAATAATGTAATTTTAGAACAAAGCATTGAATAAAATTCAGCAAAATTTTATTGACTTAAATTAGCGGTAGCATCAGGCTTGTGCAGCTCTGGTGCTATTTGTGTACTCTGAAAACAGTTGACATAAGCTCAAAACTAGCTTATTCTAACTTTTAATTAGAGAATTTTTGCTGAGTTTTCTAATTAAATGCTTTTTTATTTTGCACAAGGAGGATTTTTATGCAAAATTTCAAATCTAAAATTACCAAGTTGATTTCTATTTTAGGATTAGTTAGTGTGCTGGCTTTAGTTGTTTCGGCATGCTCAAATAAGAAGTCAGCTAGCGATTCAGATAAGATTAACATAGTAACGACCACAAATGTTTATTCCGATATCGCTAAGAATATTGTAGGTAAATACGGTAGCGCTAAGGCGATTATTAATAATAGCAGCACCGATCCCCATGACTTTGAACCAACTACTGCCGATGCCAAGGAGTTGACTAAGGCTAATATTATTGTGGCTAACGGCTTAGGCTACGATTCTTGGATGAATAAGTTAGCTAGTTCAGTCAATAAAAAGCCGGTCTTAGTTGGTGAAGACTTGATGGGCTTGAAGAGGGGCGATAATCCTCATATTTGGTACAATTTAAGTATGCCAACTAAATATGTTGATTATTTAGTTAAACGCTTGTCTAAGCTCGACAAGAAGCATGCAGCTTACTTTAAGGCTAATGGTGAAAAGTACCTAGCTAAAGTTGCGCAAATTAAGCAACTTGTAAAGACTGACAAGAAAAATAGTAAGCCGGTCTTTGTTAGTGAGCCAGTCTTTGATTATGCTTTGAAAGAAGCAGGCTACAAGATTGGTGACAAGGACTTTGAAGAAGCCATCGAAAATGGTACTGACCCAAGTCCAAAGATGATCAACAAGATGAATGATGAAATTAGAGCAAAGAAGATCGCTTTCTTTGTTAATAATACGCAAGCAAGCAGCTCAACTGTGAAGTCATTTGTAAAATTGGCTAAGGAAAATAATATTCCAGTGTTGAATGTACGCGAAACAATTCCTAACCATACTACTTACTTAGCTTGGATGAAGGAAAACTACCAAAATTTGGCTAAGATGGAAAATAAATTTTAGTCAAGCAGGGGGTGTGATGAGTGATTTTAGAAGTAAATAATCTCTCGATGAAATTTGATACCAAGACTGTTTTTCAAGATTTAAATTTTGAACTTGAAGCTGGGTCGATGACGGCACTACTTGGACCAAATGGAACGGGGAAGACTACTTTAATTAAGATTTTGATGGGGATGCTAAAGCCGACTGGGGGCAACTTTAAGTTTGATAAGAATGTCAGACTAGGTTATGTGCCTCAATTTCGCAATATCGATGCGGAATATCCTTTATCAATTCGCGCCTTTATTGGCTTGAACGCTCCTTTATTTAAAACTAAAAAGGTGAGAGAGCAGATCGACCATCAATTGGCAGAAACACATTTGAGTCAAATTCAAAATACCCGCATGGGTGAAGCCTCCGGTGGACAAAAACAACGGGCATACCTGGCTCAGGCTTTGCTGGATCATCCCAATGTGATTATCTTGGATGAGGCAACAGCGAGTTTGGACCCAGCTGCTAAGGAAGAATTGATGGGCTTAATTAAGCACTTGAATCAAGAACACAAGATTACCGTTTTGTTTGTGACCCACGATATTCCTTTAGCTAAAAAGTACATGACTGATTACTTGTATCTGAATAAAGGGACAATTAGACAGGGAAAGATGAGTGAGTTTAAGGAGGATTTTGAGTAATGTTTCAATATGAATTTATGCGTTACGCCTTCTTAGCTAGTACTTTTATTGCAATTACCTGTGGGGTAGTTGGCGTCTATGTGGTAGCACGTAATTATGCTTTCCTAGCTCACACCTTGTCTGAAATTGGTTTTGCTGGGGCGGCCTTTGCCGTGTTTATCGGGATTGCGCCGTTATGGGGGATGCTCTTGTTCACCCTGCTAGGTTCGATTGGCGTTGGCGAATTGTCCTTGCACAGTGATCAAAAGGAATCATCAATTAGTGCGATTTCGGCCTTGTTTATTGGGCTAGGGGTACTTTTCTTAGCTATCTCGGGCTCGAATAGCCGTTATGCGACGAATATTTTGTTCGGTAGTATCATCGGCGTTGATAAGCAAGGCGTAATTCAATTAGTTGTTTTATCAATTTTGGTTTTGCTGCTGATTATTTTGGTAGCGCGCAGCCTGAATTTTGATTCCTTTGATCATATTGGAGCCGTGGCCCACGGTGTACACACTGGCTGGGTTGGCATTGCCTTTTTGGTTTCCTTAGCCATGTCAGTAGCGATCGGAGCCCAGATCGTTGGTTCATTGCTGGTCTTCATTTTGCTAACGCTGCCTTCTTCAACAGCCCGTTATATTGGCAAAACGATCCCGGCGATGATCGGTTGGTCTGTTTTCTTTGCCTTGGTTGGTGTATGGGCCGGATTATATCTCGGCTTCATTACCAACTGGCCGGTAACATTCTTTATTGCAACGATTGAGGTAGTAATCTATTTAGTCGCTTATACTCTTCATGTGATTAAACATCGTTAAAATTAAAAGCCAGGTTGAGCTAGTCAGCCTGGCTTTTTTGGTGTAAAAAAGAACTACTCTGTTCCACGGAGTAGTTCTGAAATGATGTGAGAAAATTTACTTTCTATTAATTGTTATATAGTTTGTTGGCGAAACTTGCAAGTAAAATTTGTGAAAATTGTAATTTTCGCTAAAGTTTGGTATCTAATTTTAACTTTTTACCTAAATAATGATTAAATATTAAGAGATACTTTTAATGATGGAGACTTTTGATGTGGATTAGATTTGCGATCGCATTGTTGCCGATCGTTTGGTTGATTATTTCGCTGGGAGTTATGCGAATGCCAGCTGCACGCGCTTGTGTCATTGGCTTAATTTTGACGATGGTGTTAGCAGTCTTTAGTTTTAAATTATCGGTGCTAGATACGGCAAGTGGGGCGCTAGAAGGCATTATCATGGGCATTTGGCCGATTATGTTTGTTATTGTCATGGCTTTGTTTGCATATAACGTTACTACAGAATCTGGCGGTATGGAAACTATTCAAAATATGCTGGCGACGATTTCAACCGATAAGCGGATTATTGTTTTGATTATTGCTTGGGGATTTGGTGGCTTTTTAGAATCAATCGCTGGCTTTGGGACTGCGGTAGCAATTGCGGCAGGAATATTGATTGCCTTTGGCTTGGATCCGATTCGCGCGTCAGTCATTAGTTTGATTGCTAATACAACTGCGACGGCTTTTGGTGCAATTGGATTACCAGTTTTAACTTTAGCTGAAGTGACGGGTCTACATCAAGAAAAACTATCCTTCATCGTGACATTGCAATTATCTATTTTGGTAATACTGGTACCATTTATTTTAGTTATCTTGACTGAAGGCAGCATTAAGGCAATTAAAGGTGTAGGCTTTATTACATTGATGTCAGGACTGGGAATGGCTATTCCCCAGGTAATAGCTGCAAAATTTGTAGGGGCAGAATTGCCTGCAATTGTTGGCTCATTGTGTTCAATTGCGATTACAGTCTTATTAACTAGATGGCATGATAATGAAGAAGAGTCAGATGTTTTACGTCCACATGCTAAGGAAATGCTCAAGGCGTGTTCACCATTTATTTTGGTCTTTATCTTCGTGATCTTTGCTTCTTCATTAGTTCCAACTGTCAATGATGTACTTAATAAAGTAACCACTAATCTTGTTGTTTATACAGGAAAGAACCCAAATACATTGTCAATTAGTTGGTTATCTTCTCCTGGAACATTAATTTTTGTAGCTACATTAATTGGTGGAGCGATTCAGGGTGTCAGCTTGAAAAAAATGATGCAAATATTAGGACAATCGATAAAAAGCGTGTGGAAAACGACGATTACGGTTTGTGCGATTGTGGGCTTAGCTAAAGTAATGGTTTATGCTGGTATGACGAATGCATTAGCAGTGGCCTTGGTTGGCCTTTTAGGACCAGTTTATCCATTGTTTGCGCCGTTAATTGGTGCACTAGGAACATTTTTAACAGGATCTGCTACATCAGCTAATGTTTTATTTGGTAATTTGCAGTATACTGCAGCAACGGACTTAGGCGTAAGTAAGTACTGGGTTGTAGCCTCGAACATGACAGGGGCCACGGCAGGGATGCTCTCACCGCAGAATATTGCAGTAGCAACCGGCTCAATTAATCGTGAGGGAGACGAAGGCGAGATCCTAAAAGAAACGGTCAAGTGGGGCGGTTTGTATTTGGTAGTCTGCTGTGTCTTTTTGTATATAGTTGGCTTAGTTGCCGGGATGATATAAGTGAAAAAATAAGAGCTAGTAGTTCACTAAAATGAATTGCTAGCTTTTTTAATTATTTACTATTTTTCAGTTAAACCTTTAAATTTTATTCAACCACATGTCTTTCAAATGGGTCATCAGAAATGCCTTCAGCCAAAATATCTCTTGACCATTGCTTAGCTGAGAATAATGAGTGGTCGCGATAATTACCACAAGATTCAATTGTCGTTCCTGGTACGTCTTCCCATTTAATGTTGTCACGGATTTCTTCTAATGACTCCTTAAGTGCCTTGGCAACTTCAGTAGTTGATGGGGTGCCCCAAACTAAAAGATGGAAGCCAGTCCGACAGCCAAATGGTGAACAGTCAATGTAGCCGTCAATTCGGTCACGTAAAAGACCGGCTAAAAGGTGTTCAATCGTGTGCAAGCCGCCAGTAGGAATGGCGTTCTTATTAGGTTGAACTAAACGCAAATCGAAGTTGCTAATCTGGTCACCTTTTTGGCCTTTTTCAACAGTGATTAAACGAACGTAAGGTGCCTTAACTTTAGTATGATCTAATTCAAAACTTTCAACTTTTCCCATGATTTTTTTCTCCTTTGTCTAAATCTATTTATCTTTATTTTAACTAGTTAATTGCCATTTAGCTCCAAACTTGCTTGGCAGTGTCGACAACCAACTTGATCTTTTGCCACTGGTCATCTTCGGTTAAAGTGTTGCCTTCTTCAGTTGAGGCAAAGCCACACTGTGTGCTTAAAGCGAGACTATTTAGTGGGTGGAATTCAGCAGCTTCTTTAATTCTAGCGATTAATTTTTGTGGATCTTCTAATTCTGCTTTTTTACTAGTTACTACACCTAAGACAACAAGTTTGTCGTTAGGAATTTGTGCAATTGGATCAAAACTGCCAGATCTATCATTGTCAAATTCAAGATAAAAGGCGTCGACATTTTCTTTAGCAAAAACGTAATCTGCTACTGGGCCGTAACCTCCTTGAGCTGCCCAAGTTGAGTGATAGTTACCGCGACAAATATGAGTTGATATTCGCAAATCTGTTGGCAAATCTTTGATTGCATCATTGTTAAGCTTCAAGTATTTTCTTTTAAGGTCGTCTAATGAAAAGTCATCTTGTAAATGACTTTTCCAATAGCGCTTATCTACAATCATACCCCAAGTACAGTCATCGAGTTTAATGTCGCGACATCCTGCATCGTATAAGGCTAAAATTAAGTCTCGGTATGCTTTAGAAATATCGGTGAGTAAATCTTCTTCTGAACTATAAATCTTTTTAAGTGCGGCAATATTTTCTTCTCCACGAACAAGTTCTGCGTAAAATTGTGCGGGAGCTGGAATACTTTGCCGTGGGATTACGTTAGCGCCAGTTTCATCGACAACCTTTTTTAAGTATTCAAATGATGAAAGATCTGGATGTTTACCAGTAAATTTAATTTTCCCCTCAACTTGGGCAGAGTCGTTACGAGTTTCTTCATCATGGAAGAAATAGCCGTGGGCCTGCTTAGTATGTTTAATACCCCCAAAGCCCCAGAAAGTATCGAGGTGCCAGTAACTTCTTCTAAATTCACCATCAGTTACGATTTTAAGACCATGATCAATCTCTTTTTGAACTAATTCTCTGATCTCTTTATTTTCAACATGAGTTAATTCTTCTTGCTTAATCTTTCCTTCTTCAAATTCTGCGCGAGCCTTTTTTAATTCTGCAGGTCTTAAAAAGCTACCAACGATATCGTAATGTAATTCCGTCATAATTTTTCTCCTTAGTTTTGCTTCGATGTTTTATTTAACGATGAAAAGTCCGATGATAATCAAGATCAACCAGACAAGGGTGCACATTCGATTAAATGCCTTTTTACTGATGATGATTCGTGAACTTGTAGTTTTGATAGGTTTATCCATTGTCTGGCTCCTTTCTGAAAAATTAAATAAGCAAAATAAAAAGCGCCCTTAGCATAGAACTTCTATGCTAGGGACGCCTAAGCGTGTTACCACCCAAATTCAAGTTAGCTTCCCAACTAACTCCTTACTAAGTGCTCCCAAAATTGGGAATACTCGGACGGGGTAACGATCGTCACTCGTAAATTGCTTACTTAACAGCTTGCTCTTTAAAATAGCTCCAAGACCATATTCGTTACTCTCGACTACATCGGCTTGCACCAACTCCGACTCTCTGCAGAAGTCTTAAGTAATTACTCATCTCTTCTAAGCTTTTATTAATTTAATTGTCATTATAATACGACGATGAAAAGAAGAAGTCAAGGAAATTTTTGAAAAATCAGGATCATTAACAAATAATCAGTATCAAATCTAGTGAAATGATACCGATTTTTTAATTTTCATGAATTACTTGGTTAATCCATTGGTAAATTTCTTGGTAATTTAGTTCATTGTCATCTATTTGAGCAATCTTTAAGATTTGATTTGCTAGATCTTGCCAATCACAGGTTAATTCATAAGAGTTTCGTCTTAAAAATAGTAAGAATGCAATTGCTGTAGTTCGTTTATTTGCATCTTCAAAAACATGCTTTTTAACTAATTTAATTAATAAAATCCCAGCTTTTTCAGCAAAAGACGGATATAATTCTTGTCCAAAACTAGTTTGCTTAGGTTGAGCAATTAAAAAATGAAGGGCTTCTGCATCCCTAACGTGAGGTTTTTGTCCCGTTGCACCTTCTCTTTGAATAACCCTTGCATTGATTACTAAAATATCCTTTTCTGTTAGATAATTGATCTTCATTGACTACTTATCCTTTAAGTACTCTAACATATCCCAGTAATCAGAGATTAAGCCATCTATTTCTTTTAAATTTTCAGAATTAGGACGGTCTGATTTTTTGATTTTTACTTCAACAATATCGCCTACTTTGAGATTTTGCTCTTTTACTTCCTTAGCTGGGATATTGATAGCTAAGGAAGAACCATTTTTAACGACCTTTTTATATAAAGTTTCAGCCATATTTTCCACCTTTTCTCGCACTATAATACTTATATACGTATTATACATATTGAGCGATAAATATGCCAAGCAATAAATCAAGATCATCAACAAAAAATCGATATCAAATCTCACGAAATGATATCGATTATTTTTATATGAGCGCGATTATTGATGATTTTCGTCAAAATCTTTTTGAGCCTGATAATTCTGTTCAAAGATTTCATAGCGCTTTTGTTCTTCGGTTAACTTTTGCTTTGCATACTGGGTAAGACTTGTTATATCTTGGTCAGCCTCATAAGTAATGTATTGAGCTTTATCGTCTTTTTCAATGATCAAGAATGGCATTTGAATGGTAAGCAAAGCGGACTAATACATCGTCAATGTATTTTTGTGAGTAATGAAGCATATTTATTTCTTCTTACTTCTCAATCAAATTCTCAAATTCATTCAACCGCTTTTCAAAAGTCTTGAATGCATCCTCCAAGTAGTCTGGCTTGGTCATGTCCACGCCGGCGCGCTTCATGATCTCAGTTGGGTAATCACTTGAACCAGCTTTAAGGAAACCAAGGTAGGCATCCCTCTCAGCAGGCGTTCCATGAACCACCTTGTTTGCTAATGCCGTTGCAGCCGCAAAGCCAGTCGCATATTGGTACACATAGAAATTGTAGTAGAAGTGTGGAATTCGTGACCATTCAAGCGCAATATCGCCGCCTGGTTCAACGCTATCGCCGTAATAATGCTGATTAATTTGACCATAAACATCGTCTAAAGTGTCAGCAGTCAGTGGTTCTCCTTTAGCATCGGCTTCGTGCAAGAATTGTTCAAACACGGCAAATTGAGTTTGACGGAATAAAGTGCCTTTAAATGAATCAAGGTAGTAATTTAAGATAAAGGCCCGCGTCTTAGAATCGGTAATGTGGTCTAAGAAATATTCGGTCAAAATATTTTCATTAGTAGTTGAAGCAATTTCAGCCACAAAGATTGGATAGTCGCCGTAAACGTAAGGTTGAGTATTGCGAGTGTACCAGGAGTGAACGGAGTGACCAGTTTCGTGGACTAAAGTATAAAGTGAATCGATGTTATCTTCCCAGTTGAGCAATTCATAAGGATCGGTATCATAAGCACCACCGGAGTAGGCACCAGTTACCTTGTTTTTAGATTCTATTGGGTCGATGACACGATTATTAAAAATATAGTCAACATGCTTCAAGTAGTCTTCACCAAGTGGAGCCAAAGCCTTTTTTGCTGTCTCTTTTGCTTCTTCGAAATTGTATGAAAGAGAAGGTCTTCCGGTTAGTGGCACATACATGTCCCACATTTGCAGATCCTTCAGGCCTAAGATCTTTTTACGTAGCGCAACATAACGGTGAAGTAAGTCTAGGTGTGAATCAACTTCCTGGATTAAAGTGTCATAAACTGCTACGGGTACGCCATTATCGGCTAAAGCAGCTTCACGAGCTGAATTATACTTGTGCACACGTGCGTTATAGTTGTGCTTTTTTACAACGCCAGACAAAGTTGAAGCCAAGGAATTTTGGAACTGTCCATAAGTGGCATAAAGTGTATCAAAGGCACCTTTTCTGACGTCACGGTTTTGTGATTGAATTAATAATGAGTACAAACCGTCGGACAATTGTTCCATATTGCCATCATCATCTTGGACGTAGCCGTATTCCATGTCGGAATTGGTCAAAACGTTAAAAGTATTTTCGGAAACGCCCAAAGCATCCCCAGCGTCAGCGATTAATTTTTCTTGTTCAGCTGGCAGGGTGTGAGGGCGCTTATTAGTAATCATTTCCAGGTAGTGAGCGTAATTCTTTAGTCTTGGTTCAGCTTGCTTAAATTCAGCTAGCTTGTCACTAGGGATGCTCAAGATTTCTGGGTTAATAAAACTAGTAGCGGCTTCAAATTGGTTAGCTAAGCTTTGCACTCGGCTGACGTAGCCTAGATAATGTGAATTAGCCGTATCAACATCACTGGACATGGTGGCATAAACATAAATATTTTCCACCTCGCGCTTAACGGCCAAAATCTTGGTTAAACCTTCGTACAAATCCTTGCCAGATTTTGCTAATGTGCCTTTTAATTCACCGAGTTGATCGACTTTTTCTTGGGCAGCTGCATAGGCTTGTTCCCATTCTTCATCATTTTTAAAAATTCGGGTCAAATCCCACTTAAGTTCTTCTGGGACTTCATTTCTGTTTGGTATCGCCATAATTTTCCTCCATAATTATTTCAATTTGTATACATCTTAGCTTGTTATGCTATTTTTCGCAAAAAATAAGTTATTATTAATTATCGGTATTTTTATTTTATCTAGAGACGAAAAGTGATACAAATAAACTAACTTCTATTAATTTCGAAGGGAAAAGATCAAAAGAATGGACCAAAATCCAAAACGAAGAGAAGATTATCGTGCTCGTCGTTCATCGCTTAATCTTCACCGTAATCGTGCATTTGCGGCAGATGCGTCAGCGTTAAGACCAGGGAATTTCTTGGCTCGACTAGTTGGAGTGGTAGCCTTGTTGGCTGTTTGCTTCGGCGTAGCCTGGACAGCGCATATGTATTTTACTGTTCACAGCGTGATTGATGGCAAAAACGGCGGCAATACTGCTACTTCAGCTAAAATTGCTAATCGACAGCCAATTTCAATTTTAGTATTGGGAGTTGACCAAGGAATTGAAGGCCGGCATGATCGGGGAAATTCGGATACCATGATTTTAGCAACGGCTAATCCGCAAAAGAACTCGGCAACGATGACCTCAATTCCACGTGACACTTTAGCAGATATTAAGGGCGATCCAGGCGACAAATACTTTATGTTCCGGGTGAACTCTGCTTATGAAATTGGTGGACACGAAGCAAGTATGAAGACGGTCTCGTCCATGCTTAATGTGCCAATCAACTATTATCTTGAAGTTAATATGAAGGCATTGAAGAGCTTAGTTAATGCAGTTGGCGGTGTTGACGTGAATGTGCCGTTTGACTTTTCATATGACTGGTGTGATTTCCACAAGGGTAAACAGCACTTGAATGGTCGGCATGCCGTAGCTTATGTGCGGATGAGAAAAGAAGATCCGCGTGGTGACTATGGTCGTCAGATGCGCCAGCGTCAAGTAATTGAGGCAATTGCCCACAAGGCCATGTCAGTTAATACCATCAGCAATTACCGCAAGCTAGTTGATGTCTTCAATAAGTATGTGAAAACTAATTTGACCTTCAACGATATGTTAAGCTTGGCGTTGAATTATCGTGGCTGTATTAAAAATATGAAGAGTAGCTATATTCAAGGTCATGATGCCTGGATTGATGGAGCCTCAATTCAAGTTGCTTCAACTAAGGAATTGCAAAAGACTTCTGATAGAATTCGCAAGAATTTGAATTTATCGACCCAAACGCTTAATAACGAGGAAACACGGCAGAATGAGTTGAATGATCAGAACAATCACATTAAGTGGGATGATCCGCAGGCTTTTACAAACTATCAGATTTATGATCAAAATCAGGATAAGCCAGCCGGCGGTTCTAATTCTGGCTATGGTGAAGGAAAAGGAACGGGCAGTTCGTCTAGTTCAAGTTCATCATCAAGCAGTGGTTGGCATTTTCACTGGTAAATAGAAAAAGTATCCGACAAGGATACTTTTTTTCTGCGGTAAAATAAGCTTAAGAGGTGAGAAGGATGATTGGAACAATTGTAAATACATTGGCTTTATTAGTAGGAACTAGTATTGGCTGTTTTTTGAAAAAAGGAATCAACAAACGATTTGAAGATGTGCTCTTTATTGCGATGGGTTTAGCAGCCTTAGGAATTGGCTGGGAAAATGTCACTAATAATATGCCCAAGAGTTATTATCCGGTTTTATTTATTGTCAGCTTAGCCCTTGGTGGTTTATGCGGCACGGCTTGGGATATTTCTGGTCATTTTGATCGCTTAGTAGAAAAGACGGGCAAATCAAACTTAGGCAAAGGTCTGGCCACCGAAATTTTGCTTTGTTGTATTGGTGCCTTGTCAATTGTGGGACCAGTAATTGCCGCAGTTAAGGTTGACTATACGATGTTGTTTACTAATGCAACGTTGGATTTTGTGACCTCGATGGTTTTTGGCGCAAGCTTTGGCTGGGGGATGCTCGTTGTTGCTCCAGTGCTATTTTGCTGGCAGGGTAGTATTTACTTGGTTGCTAAATTTCTGTCGGCTAGCTTTTTCACGGGTCCACTGGTAACCGAGATTTCTATTGTTGGTGGTTTTTTGATTGCCTGCTCTGGCTTGGCCTTATTAAAAATTCGTGATGTCAAAACGCTAAATTTTTTACCATCATTGTTAGTTCCAATTATCTTTTTCATTATTAAAGATCTGACTGGTTGGTTTTAGTTGAGAATAGTAATTTTACCAGTTTTTAGATCTCGAGATTCTATTTTTATTATTTTTTCTCCATTTGGAAAAGGATGAATAAATTTTAGATTTAATAAAGAGATAGGTATCATGTAGTTTTGATTATTTAATAGTGCAAGAGCTAGTATGCTTTTGTTGGTACGTATAGAGTGATCAAATTTTAAATATGTAAAATTACTGCGTCCTGTTAATCTTAAATGTGGTCCAAGCATTTCTTGAAATTGATTCATAATTTGTAATTTTTGAAAGGTAGACCCATCTTTTTTTATAAGTATTTTTTTGATTTGTATTTTTTGATCTAATGCATCATTAAAAATTTTCTTGGACCGTCGATATACGTTACTCCACACAAATGCATAAAATTATCTCTTCTAGCAGTAAGTTCGATTTTTTTATTCTTAGTAGTGTAGATAATGGTTTTGTTTACAAAGTGTTTGCTGTAAAAGTCAGCATTATCATAAATAATCGACATATAACGACGTAATTGTCCGATTTCTTTTAAATTTGCGTTTTTAAATAAGTTGCGATTCATCTCTTTTTTCTCCAATAAAAAAGAGTTCACAAACTCGTGAACTCTTAAGTCGGTTTAATTTTGGTGTCTGCCACCAGCTAAGCCCTTATGTCTTAGATATATAATATCAGGTTTATTTTGGTCCCTGCGACCCGTCAGGCCCTTATGTCCTGCATTAGAATCAGATTGACCATGAGCCGACCACTCATTGATGCTAAGCATCGTATAACATAATTATATTTGAGTTTGTTTTGGTAGTAAAGTGTTAAGATTCCAAACACTTGTTTTATTAGTTTACCTAATATTTAACGCAATGACAAGCGAACAAAGTAGTTTTAACGTCGAATTAATCTAAAAATTTGGCCGTCATAGCCATTAATTAATTTTGGCTCAATCCCCATTAATTTAAAACCGCAACGCTTTGCGACATTGCTGCTCTTGTCATTGCCAACGGCAACGAGCAGATCAATGTATTGCAAGTTCAATTCACTAAAGGCATATTGGCATAACGCCGTTACACTCTTAGTAACAATGCCGCGGCCTTGATACTTGCTAGCAAGCCAATAGCCAATCTCGGCTTTTTTATTTGGCACTAGCTTATGCAAGTCGATCATGCCGCTAGGTTCGCCATTGACTAAAATAGTGAGCACAAGCATCGTCTGCTGGGACATTTTGGTTTGAATTTGCTTAATAAATTTTGCTTCATCGTTAGCTGAGTGCATTTGATCAGCCCAGGCTAGCCATTGACCTAATTGCTTTCGATCGCGGACAACAGCTTGATAAAGTGCCTCAGCTTGCGTAATTTGAGGCAAAACTAGTTCAATCTTTAAGTCCTGTTGTTGAAAACGAAGTGGGAAAAAATAGTATTTTTGCTTTTCTTGGCTCATTTTTCTTCTTTCTTCGTGCAATTTCATTTTTGCTAAGTATACTTAACTTATGTAAAAAATAATGAAAACGTCGTATCTTGCAAACTTTAACAATTTTTGCTAAGTTCGTAAAGTTACTAGGTCTCAATTAGGAAGGAAAAGATTATGCAAAAGAAAGAAAAAGAATCAATATTTCCAGTTATTTACGGCATAATTTCAGCTCTAATTTCTTTTATTGCCGTATTTTTTATTTGCTTGCACAGCTTTAGAATGAATTTGCAGCTATCAATTATTATAGCTGGTGTTTTTGCCATCTTTTTCTTCGGCTTGTCTTATTTCAGAGGACATGCTTCAGTCGAAATTAAGCGTATTGTTTATAAATATAAGCTGACCGACCAAGAATTGGCTAAAATCACCGGTATGAAGGCCAGTGATTTTCCAATTTATCACGACCATTTGCAATTAATTTTGCCTAAACGCTATTGGCCTCGTGTGCTTGATGCGCTACAAAATTATGAAAAAGAACACGAATCAGCTGAACAATAATTAAGGGATGAAAAATGAGTTTATTAACTGTTAAAGATTTAAGCCAGAGTTTTATTGATAAAACTTTATATGAAGATGCCAACTTTGTGCTTAACAAAGAAGACCATATGGGGGTTACTGGTCAAAATGGTGTTGGTAAGTCAACGTTAATTAAGATTTTAACGGGTGAAATTTTGCCCGATGATGGTCAAGTAACTTGGCAAAATAAAATTGATGTTGGTTATTTGGACCAGTATGCCAAATTAGCACCTGGCGTAACAATTCGTAGCTTTTTGCGGACGGCGTTTGATCAATTATTTCAAAAAGAAAAAGAGTTGAATGATCTGTATGCCAAATATGCCGAAAACGGGGACGAAGCCCTGTTAGAAAAAGCCGGCAAGGTACAGACTTATTTAGAAGAAAATAATTTTTATGACATTGATACTGAGATTGAACAGGTTGCGTCAGGATTGGGCTTAGCCGATCTGGGCTATGACCATGATGTTTCAAAGTTATCTGGTGGTCAGCGCTCAAAAATTATTTTGGCTAAATTACTTTTGCAAAGTCCAGATGTCTTGGTACTAGATGAACCGACTAACTATCTGGATGTCTCTCACATTGATTGGTTAGTTGATTATTTGAATAATTTTGATGGTGCGTTTATCGTGGTCAGCCATGACTATGACTTTTTAGGCCGAATCACTAACTGCATTATCGATATCGATTTTGGCATAATTACCCGTTATACAGGAACGTTGAAGCAAGCCTTGCGGCAAAAAGCAGCCAACCGTGAGACCTACTTGAAGGCTTATGCTAACCAGCAACGCAAGATTGCTAAGACTGAGGCCTATATTCGCAAGAACAAGGCGGGTACACGTGCTAAGAGTGCTAAGTCACGGGAAAGGCAGCTGGCGCGGATGGATGTTTTGACACCGCCAAAAAACAACCGCAAGGCACGCTTTGAATTTCCATATGTTGCGACTGCTTCTAATTTGTTGCTACAGACGCAAGATTTGGTCATCGGTTACGACCATGCTTTGGTCAAGTCAGCCTTCAATTTCTCTGTTGGTGGGGATGAAAAAGTGGCGATTACTGGTTTTAACGGAATTGGTAAGACTACCTTGCTTAAGACATTGTTAGGGCAATTAAAGCCAATTTATGGTTCATATGAGTTATCTGTTACTGCAAAGTTGGCTTACTTCAAGCAAGATCTAACCTGGCCTAATAGCAACATGACTCCACTCCAATATTTACAAGAAGAATTTGAACGCAAAAAGCCAAAGGAATTGCGACAAGCGCTGGCACGCATGGGCTTAACTGCACAACAAGCAATGAGTCCGCTAAAGGAACTTTCTGGTGGGGAACAGGAAAAAGTAAAATTAGCTAAGATGCAGTTTGAACCAGCTAATTTGCTTTTCCTTGATGAACCTACTAATCACTTGGATAACGATACCAAGGATGCTTTGAGAAAAGCGATTGTTAACTTCCCAGGCGGAGTCATTATTGTTAGTCACGAACGTGACTTTTTCCGCGGTGATTGGATCGACAAGACCATCGATATTGAAACTATGAACTGAGGCTAAAACTATGTCTGAGAAGCGGGATGTCCAATTTTATCAAGAAGTAATGGATATTTGTTTAACTGCGGGCCGACTAATGATCGAAGGCGGGAGCGAAATGTATCGGGTAGAAGATACAATGCTCAGAATTGCTCGCAATGCCGGAATTGATGATCCGCGTGTTTTTGCGACGCCAACCTGTGTTTTCATGAGCTTAGATGGTGGCAAGCTAAGTCAGATGAAACAAATTCGTGATCGCAACATCAATTTGGAATTAGTAGACCGGGTTAATGACTTGTCGCGCCAATTTGCAGTTGAAAAAATCACTCTTTCTGAATTAAAAGAAAAGATTGCTTTAGTATCACAAGCACCTACTTTCCCAATGTGGCTCCAGGTATTGGGAGCTGCTGTATTGTCTGCTACCTTGATGGTTTTGTTTATGGATAATTACGACTGGGTTGATTTCCCAGGTGCTGCCTTAGTAGGGGCTGTTGGTTTTTGGTCGTATTATGAGTTTAAAAAATATACTAAGATTCGTTTTTTATCAGAGCTAATTGCAGCAATGGTCATGGGGATCTTGGCAGTATTACTCAATCATTTTAATCCACAAATGATTACTGATAATATTTTGATCGGCGCTCTGATGACTTTAGTCCCAGGCTTGGCAATTACTAATGCTTTGCGAGATCTATTCATGGGAGATTTATTATCAGGGATTATGCGAATGTGCGAGGCTGTGTTAACCGCTTTAGCTTTAGGCGGTGGAGTTGCACTTGTACTTAAATTCATAGGAGTATAAAAATGCCACTTTGGTTAGAAATTATTATTAATGTCATTTTTTCTTATGTAGCTTCGGTGGGTTTTGCATTAACTATTAATATACCTCATCGCGATCTTCACCTGTCAGGAGTCAGTGGCACAGTGGGCTGGATGGTATATTGGACTTGCTTTAATTTGGGATTTGGGCGAATGATTTCAAATTTAATTGGCGCCTTTTTGATAGGTATTTTGGGCTTGTGTTTTGCACGCATTAAAAAAAGTCCAGTGACGGTCTTTAATATTCCTGCCTTAGTACCGTTAGTCCCGGGCGTGCCTGCTTATCAAGCAGTACGTGCTTTAGTTGTGGGGGATTATAGTCAAGGAGAGAATTTGCTTCTACGAGTAGCAATTGTTACTGGTGCTATTGCTTTAGGTTTCATGTTATCGACTATGTGTACTGAAGTTTTTTATAAATTTAAATATCGTCATTTTAAAAGTGCTAGACTGTACATCAAACATAAAAAATAGTACAATTACTGACTGACGAGTCGATTAATGAACGCGAGATGCGTATATTTATGAGATAGAGGACATCCGCCTTAAGTGGCAAGCACGGGAAGTGCTGATGTTGGACGCACTGATGTGAACAGTTTAAACGTCCACATATGCTTTGAGCATGTGCCTTGAGTTAAAAGGACAAGCCTTCGTGGCTTGCCCTTTTTTGTTATTTGATGTAAAGTGCCTGTCGTCCTTGCTGGTCATAACTCAATTCTAAGTTATGCCAATTAACCGGTTGGTTTTTAATACCGTAAGGATTATTAACATAGACGAGCTTCTTTGGCTTGTTGTATCCCGTGATCACGCAGGCATGTGATGACGGTGTAACGTTGACTTTACCAGTATTGGTTTCCCATGTTTGCATATTGTTAACATGATTAAAAGTGGTTGTGGTAATGATCAGCACGGGATGCCCATCGGAGATTAACTTGAGAATCGCTAAAAAATTGCTGCCAGAGGCATCTTCTATGTGGCTGGTATATTTACGTGCAACATCAAATAAAGGCCCGTGATAAACGCACCAGCCAGCATTAGCGACAGACATATGGCCGACAAAGCCTTGATTGGGGTTGCCGCGATATTTACCGTTGTTGGTGAAAGAATCAACATGAGCAATATTATCGGCGAGATCATATTTGTTAACCTTAATGTCATAGTAATTCAGTAACATTGATAGGCTAGTAACCTCGCAGCCGTTGGGTAGATCGGGCAGTTGATTTTCTAGCGGGACATTGAGCCGCTGTTCTTCCTTCATTTTCATCCAATTAATTTCATTATCGATTCTATTTTTGTTAAAAAGGTAAATCAATCCTATAATGAGAATTAACGTAATGGGAATGAGTAAAAATAAATACTTAAGATCAAATTTTTGCTTTTTCATAGTGTCATTTTAACAAATAAAAAGCTAAAAATACTGAATTGAATCCTTAAAAAGGATGACAAAAAATTTTTTTGTAGTATTTTGTAATTATAACCAATGAAAAAGGAAAGTTTATTTTGGAAATTAATTTAAAAGATCTCAACGAAAAAATTGAAAATCAAGATTATATTCAAGATCTTGAAACAGTTAAATATGCCGACATTAGCAAGTCGAAGAGCAAAATCAAGCCGTATGCTGAAAAGATGGTCAAGGAAGTTATCGCTGCTTTTAAGCATAATTCATTGATCCAAACGCAACTAGCAGTGACGGGTCAGCGGCCGGCTACTTTTGCCTTGGAGACAAATATTATCAATTTGCCTTATAGCAATTACAAACGAGTTGCTAACTTCTTTGAAGAGGGTAAGGAATATCCTTTAAATGTTTACTTTGAAACGCGCTCTGAATACGTTAATGTTTCAGGCTTTAGAATTGATCAATTAGCCAGTGAAGCAGAGATCGAACAAGATCCAGCGAAGATTGTTGATCAACTGGTGGAGGCAATTATTGAAAAGCTAACCACAATACGTGAATATAAGAAGCCTGAAAAAAAGGAAGCAGAAAAGAAAACCGCTACTAAAAAGGCAACCAAGAAAACTACTAAGAAGTAAAAAAAGACGCAACCGAATTTTCGATTGCGTCTTTTGTAATTATTTAATTTCTTTAAACTTAGTCAGCGAGTGATCGTTAGTGTAGAAGAAGAAGTCTTCAAGCACTGCATTCTTGATGACCCCTTTTTCAATAATAGGGTTGATTGAATCAGAAGTGTCAGGATACTTGGCTGAAAAACCTAGGTTGAGGTAGGCCTTGTTGACACTGTAGTAGAAATAGTGCGTAACATCATCGATCCAGTCAGTGCCCTTGTACATTAACTCAATGTGCTTCTTCTCATTATCAATTAGCACATCGTACAAGTTATCGATCCATTCTTTTAGCTCTGCTTGCTCAGTTTTACCTAATTTTTGGTAGCCTAAGCGGAACTTGTAACCAGGATAAATTCCACCAAATGAAGTGCCACGTAAAGCTAACTTAACAATTTCAGCTGTTCGTACCATTTTGCCTTGTCCGAATAAATAAAGCGGAGCGTAGAAGGCAGAATGATAGAGAGCTGTCTCTAGGATAACGTTAGCTGCCTTCTTTTGTAGTGCATCCCCGCCTTGGTAGATTTTATTCAAAATCCGAATCTTCTTTTGCAGGTAAGGATTGTCATCAGCCCAGTTAATAACGTCTTTTGCTGTATTTGAGTCCGTCAACTCGTTGATAACGTAGCTGTAGCCTTTATTGGCAATAGATTCCAAATATTGCAAGGCATTCAGCACAGCTGCTTCCTCTGGTGTGATGGCATCTACCTTAATTTGCTCTAGCCCATTTTTCATTTGGAGTCCAGATGAAAAAGATAGTGCTCCGAATGCCTGAAGCAAGGCATCTTGCACCGGCTTGTCTAATTGTAAAAATTCTTTTTTATCTTCTCTAACTGGAACATTACGGGGTTCCCAGATAATATCATTCAGGCGGGACCAAGCAGATTTGTCAACCCGGTCCTCCATGTCATTCCAGTTAATTGCTTTGTAATATTTTTCAGTCATATTTAATCTCTAAAATCACTCAAAAAGCTGATATTCCCACGTAATTCCTTAGGCTTTTGGACTTGCTTAGTACTCTCACCAGCAGAAAGATCGTGTACGATTTTTCGTACATTTTTGACATCTTGGTTAGTACCACTAAATTCCAAAAGATACAAAATAGGCACTTTCAATGTTGCCGCGATCTTTTTGGCAGTTTGAGCAAAGAGGTCGTTAAAGTTTCGGTTGCCACAACCGATAATCCCTATAATATTTTTTTTGTTATCTTTATACGTTAAAAAATCAACGACTGAATCCATCATGAAGTCCTGATATGAGGGTACGATTAAGATATAAGATTTTCCCATATCATACTTAGGGTTGGCATCGTCGATTTGATGGGCCGAAAGTTGAGTTTTCTTAATAAAACGTTCCGTTTGCCCAGTAATTGAATAAAAAGCTATTGCTACCATAATGTTCCCTAATAAATCTAATGTACTAGTAAGATCTTCTCACTATTTAACTAAGTATTCAATTATTATCCTATTCAAATTTTACTTTTTTTACCATATAATTGAAAAAAAGGAGGACGACATATGTTTAGCTGGAATATCATTGGGATCTTAATTTGGGTTGCCATCATTCTTTATTTAGTTTTTATCGTCCAAAACATTCGTCAAAGACGAATCAAGATGATTATCAAACAGCATAAACGCTTTAGTTGGCCGAATATGGCTCTTAATATTGTGGAAATTGTAGTACTTTTATTAGCTGCAGGTTGGATGTTTAATCAGACCTTTATGGACAATCCAGACCTGGAAGATGCAAACCGCATTACTTCAAGCGTGAAGTATGAGCCACTGATAATGCGTACAGGTGCGGGAAATTCAAGCTATGTAACGATTAATTCTGCTAAGAAGAGATATGGCTCACAAACTTATACTTTTTATCGCGATGGCAGCAAGGTCACGATTGGTAGTGACTATGCCTCGATTGCTTATGGTAACACTGCGCTTGATGTGAATGCCGAGAAGATTCCTTATGTAAAAAAGGAATTGGCTAAAATGGATAAAAAGTATCAACGGGCTTACGTGGCAATTTATACGGCTAAGTACAAGCGGAATTGGCAAAATGGAATCGGGATGCATGCAGGTCATTTAGCAACTCGGTACTACTTAATTCGGGTGCCAGATTCAAGCTTTATTAAGCAAGAAAAATAATGTTTAAAAACTAAGAAAAAGTTAGGCAAGCAACTACCTAACTTTTCTTTTATGATTAATTTTCTTTTCTGGTTACGCTAGCTAACAAGCTGCCTTCAACGAAAGCCAGGATGAAGCTAGCCGTTAAGAAGTCCATTACGTTACCTGACGAGAATGCTGCGAAAATCATAAAGGCGATTGAAAGCAACATTGAGCTGATCAAATAAGTCCGCTTTTCTTTGTTCATTAGCCACTTGATTAAAGCGTAGAGCAGGATAATGACATAAGGCCCAATGAACAATAGCATGCCGATCCAACCAAGTGAATAAATTTGACTAGTGAAATCACGTTCAAGGTTGAAAATGTTGGTTTCTCGTGTGTAAGAAATGCCCAGGAACTTGTCGAGTCGATTATTGTTAGTCTTCACAACTTGATCAAGCATCGCTTTTTCTACATGTCGATTTTGCATTCTAGCGGTGCCTGGCTCGTTCATGATTTTGAGCCAAAATTCAGGATCGTATTTATAAGGGTAGCTTTTAAAAACAAACTTCTTATTTAAGGCGTAATCTTGATGATGATTGCCGATGAAATTCGTTAAAAATTCCTTGCGCTGTTTACCTTGAGGATATTTTTTTAAGCCAGCATTTAATTCTCGCTTGGCCTGTGTCAAAGAATCATCGGATTGCTGAGCCAAATATTTTTCATAATTATAGCGCTGGATTGCTGGACCAAGGGGGATGATGGCAAAGGTGCCAGCTTCGATTAAAAGCGCCACGATAATGGCTTTGCCGTTTTTGTTAACATCCTTAACAATAAATAAGTGGAAAACATACAGCAAAATACTGATAATCACGCCACCGATTAAACCGATGAGGGCCACTTTGGTTCCTAACTCGATCATCGCTAAAGCTTGAACTACGTTCAAAGTGACGATTTTCCAGTTAAAACGACTGAACATGAAGTAAAGCATCAGAGGCACCAGCATAAAGAGTACGGCTGATACCATGTTGGCAAAATTGAAGAAGCCTTTGGAGGCCATATGGGAGTAACCGATATTGGGGTTAACAAACCATTCAAAAATATTAGCGCTAATCGGGCCTGTCTCGTAGCTTCTAAGCGAAATGACAAAAAGATTGGTAATGACAATTGTAAATGAAAAAAGTCCGCTGATGCCTTCGATAACGTGTCTGAATTGCTCCTGACTGAAATTCAATTCTTTTGTAAAAAAGATTACCATCAGAGGTAAAAGCATTCTAATGAGATAAAAAATTTCGCTTACGGTTGAATAATTGTAGTCATTAGGATTAATGCTGTTAAAGTTTTTGACGTGGATTAAGTGAATAATCGAATACAAAATTAGTAGGGCTAAATATAGAATTAACCACTTGTCTTGCCCTAATTTTTGCCAATTTTGCTTTTGACTGAAAAACATACAGAAAATCACAAAAACAGCTAAAATTCGGATAATCGTAGGTAGAGTAAATGGTAAAACTTCCGCTAATTTACCGTTGTAGAACCAATAAAGGTCTAAAAAGGGCTGGATTAAAATAAACCAAAATAAAACAGTTCGCGTTTTTTCTTTCATAAAATATTTCCTCTCGTATCGATGTCCTAATTTTAGGCAAAAAAATAGCTCGCGTAAACATTGCGCGGGCTATTTTTGTCAAATTTTACTTCTTGTCTGCTTCTTTTTTATCGTCGTTCTTCTTGGCAATTTTTTCAATCTTAACTTCATTAGTTGAAGCAGTCTTACTGTTCTTGGCAGCGCGAGCAGTCTTTAAATGCTTGAAGTTAACTACAATCTTATTGTTCAAGTCGCTGATAGCAGTGGCGTCAACGGGATCGTATGAAGTAATTGCAAGCAATGCGGAATTTTCGTAGATCTTTTCAACTTTGCCTTGGAATGGCTTCTTAAGTTCTTCTTCTGATTTGGCACCAACGATTGCACCAACTTTTACATCTGCTTTTTTCATCTATAATTCTCCCTTCCGAGAAAAAGTTTTAGTCTTTTATAACACAAGAATGCTATTATAAAAAAGCAACATTTTCAAGTGGGGAGAATCAGGTTTTGAAAAAAATAATTCTTATTGCAGGACCTAGTGGTGCTGGCAAGACGACTGTTTCAGAATATTTAACTGAAAAATATGGTATTCCACGCGTATTAACGCATACCACGCGGCCGATGCGATCAGGCGAAAAACAAGATGTGTCATATCATTTTGAAACAGACGAAACTTTTGCACAGCTGCACTTTTTTGAGCATATTAAGTACGGCTCTTATCAATATGGCTCAAGTCGAGAAGCTTTGAATTTAGCTTGGAAAAAAAACGACTTAGTTTCTCTAATTGTCGATATCAAAGGCGTTTATACCTATATTCAGCAATTGGGTGACAAAGTCTATTTCCTTTATATAACAACATCTACCAAAAAAGAGCTAGAAGAGCGTTTGCTCAAGCGCGGTGATGATCCAAGTAAGATTAAAGAAAGACTTAGTGGTAGTGAATTAAATGCATTGCCAGCTGATCTGAAAAATTACGCTCATGTATTAATTAACGACAATTTAACAAAGACAAAAAGTGCTCTCGATGCACTGATAGCAAAGCTTCGCTAGCTTTTTGGGTCTTCTCTTTTTTACATAAAATGTGTTTTTTAACAAGGTTTCTTAACGCGATGGTAGCTCTTTTGAAACATTCGTGTAACATTCAATCGGTATTATATAAAACGTCAATTGATTTAAGAAATCAAAAAAACAATTTAGTAATTTTTAGAGGAGACAATTAATTTTGAATTTTAGACGTACTTTAGTAAAATACACCGCAGCTTTATCAGTATTCTTTGCCGGTATCTCAGCTATCAATGTTCCATCAACTGTTCACGCTGATGACGTTGAAAACACTACTGTAACTACTAACAACTCAATTTCAGATCTTGAAACTACTAAACCTGACTCAAGTTCAGTTAAGCAAGAATCAGCTGCTACTAAGAAGCGTAATGCAGTTGTTAAGCTTGTTAAGAAGCAAATCGGCAAGCCTTACATTTACGGTGCTGCTGGTCCTAGCGGTTTTGACTGCTCAGGCTTAACTACTTACGTTTTCAAGAATGCTATTAACAAGACTTTGCCAAGAACTACTTACGGTCAAATTACTCTTGGTAAGACCATTTCAGTTTCAACTAAGAAGCTTAAGAAGGGTGACTTATTATTCTGGGGTAACTACCATGTAGGTATCTACGTAGGTAACGGCAAGTTTGTTCACGCTCCAGCTCCTGGTCAAAATGTTAAGGAACAAACCTTAGCTTCATTTTACCCATCATCAGCTAAGCGTGTAATCGACTAATTGCGTTAGTCTTCCTAAAAATAAAATATCTAATTAAGATAGTTAGGGAAATCTCCCTAGCTATTTTTCTTTTTGACGGAAACGTAATATTTATTAAATCAGTATTACTTTTGTAACACTACTGTAACATTAGGACATTATTATAGATTTTGTTAAATACGTTAAAGAAATTTAAAGATTTTTCGATGAATTAATATTTTCGTTACCAGCTTAAGTAATAAATTCTAAGAATGCTTATATATATATAGTGAAAACATATAGGAGAATTTGATGAATATTAAGAGCAATTTCGTAAAAGTTACCGCAGCTGCTGCATTAACTCTGACCGGTGTAGCTGCAGTAAATGTCATCAAGCCAGATTCAACTAATGCTACTGTTCAAGCTGCTACTACCAAAGTAAAGATTAACTACATTGCAGGTTATGGAATTAACATCTGGGACAACTACAATGGCGGTCACTTTACTGGTCAACGTGCTCAACATGGTACTACTTGGAATGTTTTTGACACCAAGACTGATAAGAAGGGCCGTACATGGTACCAAATTGGTGATAACCAATGGATTTTAGCTCAATATACTGTTGATGCTAGTTCAGATAAGGCTCAAGCAGTTAAGAAAGCTAAAAAGGCTAAGAAGTCAGTTCAAGCAACTGGTGATGCTTCAGCAGTTATTACTTTGGCTTCAGCACAATTAGGCAAGTCCTATGTTTGGGGTGGTACAGGAACTAACGGTTTTGACTGTTCAGGTTTGGTACAATATGTTTACTCTAACGCTGCTGGCGTGAAGTTGGGTAGAACTACTTATGATCAAGTTAAGCAAGGATCAACCGTTTCTATGGATAATCTTCAACCGGGTGATTTGCTTTTCTGGGGTAGTGCAAGTGCTCCATATCACGTAGGTATCTATGTTGGTAACAACCAATACATCCACGCTGCTACACCAGGTCAAGGCGTAATCAAGCAAACTTTGAGTTCATACTTCTACCCAAGTGTTGCTAAGCGTGTTTTAAATTAAGATAGTAAGTAATGAAGACGGATTCCAGTGATCCGTCTTTTTTGTAATATTGTAATGTTCCAATTTGCTTCTTGAGGTAGGACATGCAATAATGAAGGCGTTACATAGTAAGAGTGGGTAATTTTAGGTGAAAAGTTTTCACCTGTTTCGCTACCAAGGGGATTCAATTATGAAACATAATTTTTTTAAAGTGGGAGCGGCTGCAGCCCTGACCGTTACGGGTGTTTCCGCAATCACATCAATGAAAACTGTTCGTGCAGCTAATTTTACTGCGATTAAGCAAGTTAAGATTAGCTATTTACCAGGTAAGAGCCTGAATATTTGGACCAACTATGAGAATGGTCAATTCATGGGCTACCGTGCTAAGGACGGCACGGTCTGGAATGTAGCTGAGACTGCACTCGATAAGAAGGGCAACTTGTGGTACAAGGTTGGAACGCGTGAATGGATTGAAGCGCGTTATACCGTAGATGTTACTGCTGGAGAAAAAGCAGAAGTATCGCAAGCACCAACTGTTAAGAAAACGGAAGCTAAGCAGACAAAGACTACTGTTAATAAGAAGACAGCGGCAGTAGCTACTAAAACGGCTACTCAGAAGAAGGCTGAAAAGATAGCTAAGGTGAAGAAGGCTAAGCAAATTGTTAATACGGCAATCAAGAAGACCAGCCAAAATACTAACCAAACTTCTTCAACGCAAGCTACTAGTAAGGCCGCTTCAATCGTTGCTTTAGCTAAGCAACAAGTAGGCAAGAATTACGTTTGGGGTGCAGAAGGTCCGGATTCATTTGACTGTTCTGGCTTAGTACAATATGTTTACCAAAAAGCTGCTGGTGTTAACTTGCCAAGAACAACTTATGATCAAGTTAAGGTTGGTCAAACTGTTTCATTGAACAACTTGCAGCCAGGTGACTTAGTCTTCTGGGGTTCAACGACAGCTCCATACCACGTTGCAATTTATGTAGGAAACAATCAATATGTAGACGCAGCAACACCGGAGCAAGGTACTATTTTGCAAACGGTATCGAGTTACTTTACACCATCGATTGCTAAGAGAGTGTTATAGAAAAGTAATTTGGAATAATCTTAGGCAGGCGATTAATGCGCTTGCTTTTTTTGTATTGATAAAAGTTTTCACTAGACTGAAAAAATCTGCTTTTTTGTCATAATTTTCTCTGTACTGAAAGTTTTTAGATTTTTTGCCATAGTTTTCAGTGTGGAGAAAATTATGGCAAAAATTAAAGAAGGGATTAAAATGACACCCATCAAGACCGTTTAAGCAGAGCCATGTCCAGAAATTCAACGCAGTATACTCACCTTTGCAGCGAGTATATTAAGCAAGCGGTAAATGCGTTCTTAGGACAAATAATGTCAGTTGAATAGATTTGACATCATGACCTAATATTTTCTGACATTATTGATTTTCTAACTGAATAGCTTAATAAGTAGCGGTATAATTAAAGCCGATATTAATTAGAAGGGATGGATTGAATGGCGAAGAGACACCAATATCTTTGGTGTTTGGTTGAATTGCCTAACGGTAAATGTGAATGGTACTGCATTTCTAAGGTATTGCGCAAGGCCTTACTTTTGGAAAAAATTATCTGCATAATCGATACTGGCGCAATACTTTAATTGGTAGCTACCTCAATGTTGCTCGCACGCGTTATCATCATGATCGGGCAATTATTACAGTAGGAAGGGTAATCCGAGTGAAAATTTTATATTATCCTACTCAGGATTGGCATTGGACACGCAATCAATTCATTGCGGCTAGCCAACTGGAAAATTTTACAACCGCCTATAATTATATGAAGCACAATTATGCTTGGTATAACAAGCTATTGATTCATCATGCGTTACGTCATTGGCGTAGAATAAGCGCTTCTAAACATTGCAATAAATTCTAAATCATATTAAAATAATAAAAGAAAAGGAGCTAGCGAGTACCAGTCGCTAACTCCAATCGTAACTTAAGATGACTGTTGTTTCGGCTAATCCTTGTGATTAGCTTTTTTTGTTATCGCATACGCAATAGCCAAACGAATAGCGAAAAAGCCTAAGGCATTCAGCACAATCGCAATAGCGATAGCCCAAGCAATCATTTGGAAGCCTACTTCTCCAGTCTACCCAATTATGCATAGCTTCCACCTCCATAACTTAAGAATTGATCGAGGGGTGTGTAGCCATGCTAAAGTTACTAAGTCTTAGCGGTAGCTAACCGCTGCAATAGACCTGAGTATTATTTTACATGAAGATTGTTGAACAGACTACAATATTTGTTACTATCTAAAACGGCTCAAGCAGGATGTACAACTGCTTGAGCCGTTTTGCATATCAACGTATTTCATTTTCGATGCTTTACAATCTGTTTATTTTTCAATGTGCTATTTTGCCTGAAAAATCTGAAACTGTAGCTATAATGTTTGCCGATTTGTACACGGTACTTGTGCGTGTTGATTAACTTGGTTTTGCCAGGTCGGTAAGTGATCGTTGTTGTGTAGCCGTCACCGTAAAAAGTGATGCCGAAGTTGCGCACCTGTGTCGCTTGCCGCTTTTTCTTGGTGGTCAAATCCGTGATGTAAATTTTCGGCTGACCAGAAATTCGCTCGGTTGTTGAGTAAGACCATGGCGTTTTACCACCAACTAATTCGTAGGGAAAAACGCCGGCAGCTGGATAAACGATTCGGCTTTTCACAGGCTGACGCAAAATATCATCAGCAAATAGTCCATGTTCAACAGAATACAAGACATTATTTGCAGTGCCATAAGCTGCGCCGATTCCCATTCGGGTTGCTCGCGTCGACAGGATCATACCACGGTGACCAATGTTGCCATTACCTGCAATATTATTATCTTCACGTATCAGATCGGTAACGATCTCGCCAGCCGTGGTTCCGCTAGTTGATTCTGAAAAATTGATATTGCCCAATGTGGTATTTTCCGCTGTATCCCAGTCAGTATCACTGATATAGCCAGGCTTGACGTAACCTTGTAAGCCGTGAGCTCGCAGATTTTGCTCCGCGTTAACTGAAGCTAGCGCTGCAGCACCAAGTTGTGCGTTAACGTTATCATTAGCATAGTTAGCGTCATCAGGCAGTCCAACCAATGAGCGGTAATAATTAACATAAGCTATTGAAGTTTTGATGTAATCAGGGTCAAGCACTCCTGCTGAAAAAGGAATACCAAAATTTGGCTGCACGGCAAAGAGCGTAGCCTGATTGTAATTTTTCTGGCTCAAACGATGATAGCTTTTTTGAAAAGTGCGCACCTTTTTTGCCTCACTAGCACTATATTTAGCAGCCATTACAGGCGTGTTAGTAGGAACTAACAAAAATGTGAGGGCAAAAAGGAACAGCAGATTATGTTTTTTCATATTTTTTCTTAGTCTAGTTAGGCCAAATATTGACGGAAGCGTCCTTGGTCGTCGGGCGCGATGTTCGCTTCGATGTGTACGCCATCGTCTTGGTAGTCTTCACATAAAACTTGGGCGTGATCATGCAGGTAAGCCAGTTCCTTACCCGCGCTTAGTGGCAGGATCAAGTCAAACTTTTCATAGTTGGCAAAAACGCGCTTGGTGATCAAGTCGGCCAGTAGTTTGATCGATTTTGGATCGATGGCGGAATAAAGAATGTCGTTGCCTTCGATCTGTGGGTAATTGCGATCAGTCTTATCAGCCTTGTTGTAGGCGGTAATCATCGGAATTCCCTTAACGCCAATTTCATCCAAAACGTTCTGTGTTGTCCGAATCATTTGCACCATGTTCGGGTCAGAGGCGTCAACAACGTTGATTAATAAATCAGCATCACGCGTTTCTTGCAGAGTAGCCTTGAAAGATTCGACCAAGTTGTGGGGCAGTTTAGAAATGAAACCGACAGTGTCAGACAGAATGAAGCTAAAGTTGTCTTTCAAGTCGATCCGCCGCACACTGGTGTCAAGCGTAGCAAAAAGCATGTTTTTAACGAAGACTTCCTTGTCGGCTCCTTCTTTAGAAAATTCACGCAATAGTCCGTTCATTGTGGTTGATTTACCGGCATTGGTGTAGCCAACGAGAGCGACTTTAGGGATGCGACTTTGGTTGCGTCGTGCCGCTTTGATTTCTTCCTGGCCGGCAACAGCCTTCAATTCCTTCTTGATAGCCGAAATTTGCTTGCCAATTGTCCGCCGGTTCAACTCTAGTTTACTTTCACCGGCACCACGGTTAGCGAAGCCACCACCACGCTGCTGGTCCAAGTTGTTCTCGGAGGGATGGAGACGCGGCAATTCATATTGTAAACGTGCCAGTTGCACTTGTAATTTAGCTTGTTTAGTTCGAGCGCGGCTGGCAAAAATTTCCAGAATTAATTCCGTGCGGTCAATAACTCGCATTTTGGTTAATTTTTCTAAGTTGCGAATTTGTACGGGAGTCAATTCGTCATTAAGGACTAAAACTTTTGCTTTTAAGCCTTGAGCCATAGTTCTAATTTCATTGATTTTGCCGACACCGAAGTAAGTTCCGGCAACAATTGATTCTGCATTTTGAAAACTTTGTCCAACTACTTCCATGTTGTTGGCTTCAGTCAAGTTGGCCAGCTCGGTCATGTAGTAGTCGAAGTTTGGGTCGTTTAAGTTTACGCCCGCGATATATGCTTTTGTCTTTTTAGGTTGATTATCAATCATAAAAACACCTCGTTATTTGTTGTTAAGTTTATTGTATTACAGATCCATATAATAAGGAAAGAAGTCGAATTGATTGGAAAGAGGTAGAAAAAAAGCGGTCAAATGACCACTCGTAAGATGTGTTTTGAAGGATGCAAGTAGAATTATTTATTTTTATGCTGATCTTTCTTATTCACTACTGCTATAGTTCGTGTAACTACTTCAACTTCATTAGGCTTGCCTTGAAAATATGTTTCAAATTCTTTAATTGATTCTTCAATATTTAGCATAATTAATCAACTCCTATCAATACTTAACATAGTTGTAGATGCTTTTTGCTAGTTTAGTCTTATTTATATGATACAATGTAAGTACAATGTAAGGCAAGGTGATAACAACAATGAAAGATACAAAGATTACAGCTCGTATGGATCCTGAATTAAAGAACGAGGCTGAAGAATTATTGGCGGATATGGGATTGAATTTTTCGGTTTGGATTAACATAGCTACGAAAGCTTTAGTTAATGAAAGAAAAATTCCATTTGAAGTTAAAGCAAGTCCTTTTTACAGTAATGAAAATATGAATGTACTTAAGACCAGGTATGAAGAATATAAAAAGGGGACTTCAATTTCTCATCACAAGCTTCTGGAGGATAATTGATGACTGTCAGATGGAAAGATGAAGCTTGGAATGAGTATGTAAACTGATAAAATTAAAGTAAGGAACAAACATACATAGAAAATACATTAACTCTGTAGCATGCATTCCATTTTTGAGGGATGCATTTTTCATTTCTACTCAAAGTATTTGCCGTATGTAAGCCTTTTAAGGCCTGGTCAAAATACATCCTTGAGTATATAATAGTAACGGTTATAAGATTAAGAGGATTAGAATGGAAAATAACGCAGAATCAAGTAATAAACCGATACATCGTCATCGCCATCATCACCACCGTCGTCACCGTAAGTTCTGGCGCGGTTTTTGGATTGTTATTGGCGTGATCATTGTAGTCGGTCTTTTTGTTTGCGGGATGATCTACAAGAATTTGCGTGATACGACGCAGAATATGTACACTCCCGTTGCTAAGACTACCAAGAGTAATAAAGGACGTGCTCTTGATAATTTGCTGAATGAGAAAAAGCCAATTAATATCCTATTATTAGGTACAGATACTGGTGCCATGGGTCGTCACTGGAAGGGTAGAACTGATACCATCATGATGATGTCAATCAACCCTAAGACCAATAGTACAAGCATTGTCTCAATTCCACGTGACTCAAACGCAATCTTCCCAGATTACCCACATTATGGTGTAACTAAGATTAACTCAGCTTATACATTGGGCGGGGTTAGCGAAACAATTAAGACACTTGATAAATATTACAGTGTTCCAATTGACGGCTACATCATGATCAATATGGGTGGTTTGAAGAAGGCAATTGACCAAGTTGGGGGAATTGATGTAACTTCTCCATTAACTTTCAACAATATGGGTTATAGCTTTGTCAAAGGCCAGACTTATCATATGAATGGTAAAAAGGCTTTAGCATTTGCCCAACTTCGTCATGGTGACCCTCGTCAGGATTATGGTCGACAAGAGCGTGACCGCTTGGTAATTATGGCCTTGCTTAAGAAGTCTGTTTCACCTTCAACTTTGCTTAATTCAAGTTTCTTGAATTCCATTTCTAGTGAGATGCAAACTGACTTGACCATGAATCAAATGTACAAGATTGCTATGGATTATAGAAAAGCCACTAACAATCTTTCTCAAGATCATGCTCAGGGTGTAAGTAAAGAAACGCAAAACCCTAAGTTTGGCACAATGGAAATTGAAGTGGTAAGTAGAGAAGAGCGTCAACGAGTTTCTGACAAGATCAGAACGGCGCTAGAATTGCCACATGTTAAGGTAGCTGCTAACAAGTCTAGCTATGTAATGAATCGTTAATTTAAAGGAAAAGGTAAATGGAACAAGAGCAAAAGCAAACTGAAAATACAATTGATCTTACTCAATTGCTACAAATTTGCCGTCGCCACATCTGGGCACTGATTATCTGGAGTGTCGGTCTGGCTTTAGTCGGCTGGGGTGTCGCTAATTTTATTATTTCACCAAAGTATACTTCTAATGCGCAGATTTTGGTTAACCAAAAGGCTAACAAGAATGACCCGAATGCAGCATATACAACTCAACAAGCTAACATGCAAATGGTTACTACCTATAAGGATATTGTAACTAGTCACGTTATCTTGAAGGACGCATCAGATCGTTTGGCTAACCCTGTACGTGTAGTAAGAAAGGCTAGACCTGCTAAGTACAGAACTAATGAAGAAGGTCGCCGAGTATTAGTAAGAAAGGCTCAACCAGAAGTAGTTGAACGTAGCGGTAAGAGCTACAGCGTTTCTACTAGCGAATTAGCTAAGAGCGTTTCAGTTAATACCCAACAACAATCACAGGTCTTCTCAATTTCTGCTACTGCAGATACACCTGAAAAGGCAAAGGTTGAAGCTAACGCTGTAGCGCGTTCATTCAGAGATCAAATTCCTAACATCATGAACATTAACAACGTTACGATCGTTGCGCCAGCAACTAATGGTAATCAATCATCACCTAATGTGAAGCTCTTTACCTTGGCTGGCTTTGTTATTGGCTTGGTTTTAAGTTTCGCAGTAGTCTTAATTCGTGAGATGTTTGACACTACAGTTAAGGATGATGCATTCTTGACTGACACCTTAGGTTTAGTTGACTTGGGTCAAGTTTCACACTTCCATGTGTCATCATCATTTGTCATTAGAAAAAAGAATAAAAATTCTAATAGCCCTAAGCGTAGAAGCCGTCGAGTATAGGAGAGGAGAAGCGAATGGCATTATTTAGAAAAAAGCGTGATACCAACGATACGATTAAAAACGGTGCCCAATTAATCACAGTTGCTAATCCTCGTAGTGCGGTATCTGAACAGTTCAGAACCATCCGGACTAACATCAACTTTATGTCTGTTGATAAGGAAATTCATACTTTAGCTTTTACTTCAGCTAATATTAGTGAAGGTAAGTCAACCGTTACGGCCAACGTAGCGATCACCTATGCACAAGCAGGTCGCAAGATCTTGTTAATCGATGGTGACTTGCGTCGTCCAACTTTGCACAGTACATTTAACGTTAAAAATAATACTGGTTTGACAACTGTTCTTACTTCAGAAGCCGATGAGATTAACTTAAATGATGTAGTTGAAGAAAGTGGAATTGATAACTTGTCAATCTTGACTTCTGGTCCGATTCCACCTAATCCAGCTGAATTGATTGGTTCACGCAGAATGGAAACCTTCATTGAACTGGTTAAGTCACATTATGATATGGTTATCATTGACTTAGCGCCAGTCTTGGAAGTATCCGATACGCAAGAATTAGCTAGCCACCTTGATGGTGTAGTTCTAGTAGTACGTCAAGGCATTACGCAAAAGGCTGGTATTACTAGAGCAGTGCAAATGCTGAAGTTTGCTAAGGCCCGAATTCTAGGCTACGTTATGAACGATATTAGAGCTGAAAATGGTGGCTATGGTTACGGCTACGGGTATGGCTATGGTTACGGATATGGTGCTGAAAAGAAAAAAGGTTTGTTCGGACGTAAAAAGAGTGATGGTCAATAATGGTCTTAGTTGATATTCACTGCCATATCTTACCGGGCATTGACGATGGTTCAAAAAGTTGGGAAACTTCGATCAAACTTGCTCAGGCTGCGGTAAAAGATGGCGTAACGCATGCAATTTGTACACCACATACGCTTAATGGGCGCTATACAAATCATAAAGATGACATTATCTGGCTGACTGATCTCTACCAACAGAAGCTGGATGAAGCTAAGATCCCATTGACAGTCTTCCCCGGACAGGAAGTTCGCTTGTCGGGTGACTTAATTGATGCGCTTGATAACGATGATATCCTGTTCTGCGATGAAGACGGTACTTATATGCTGTTGGAATTTCCAAGTGAGGACGTGCCAACTTATGCGCAAGACACGATCTTCAAGATCATGCAGCGAGGGGTGACGCCAATTATCGTGCATCCAGAGCGCAATAGCCGCATCTTGAAGGAACCCGAGATCTTGCAAGGGATGCTGGAACAGGGCTGCTTGGTGCAGATTACTGCCAGCTCTTATACAGGGATCTTTGGCAAGAAGATTGAAGAGATGTCGCGTAAGTTGATTGCGGCGGGGCAGGGATGCACCTTTGCATCTGACGCACACGACTTGCCAAGACGGCAGTATCAATTGAGTGAAGCTTATAAAAAGATGAGTCAAGAATTCAGTCAAGACCTAGCTCAGCAGTGGCAAGATAATGCTAGAAGTATCATCAATGGCGACCCAGTTCAGATGGATTGGCAGCCGTTGAAGCGCAAGAAGAAGTTCTGGTTGTTTTAAGCTAATTGCAAGTATGCAAATTTGTATTAGAGCTAGTGCAAGCGTGATAATATAAAAAGTGAGTATTGTAGACTAAGTAATTAGGAGAGTAAGAAGCAATGATTCTAATGGAGAAACTACAGGTTAATCCGGCAAAGGTAAATGGCCGGCCCGTATATCATACAGTTAAGCGAGTAATTGATATACTGGCTAGCGCACTTGGGTTAATCTTACTATCTCCGTTGTTTTTGTTTTTAATAATAAGAATCAGACATGAAGATGGTGGTCCAGCATTCTATTCACAAGAGCGAATTGGAAAGAATGAAAAGCCATTTAAGATGTGGAAGTTTCGTTCAATGGTCGTTAATGCCGATCAGATGATTGGTCAATTAGAGGATCAAAACGAAATCGATGGTGCAATGTTCAAGATTAAAGATGATCCGAGAATCACGAAGATTGGACATACTATTAGAAAATATAGTCTTGATGAGTTGCCACAACTCTGGAATGTGTTGATTGGAGATATGTCTCTTGTTGGACCACGTCCGCCTCTACCATCAGAAGTGGAAGAATATACTGATTATGACAAGCAAAGATTGCTTGTCATGCCGGGTTGCACAGGGTTATGGCAAGTTACCAAGCGTAATGAAGCTGACTTTGATGAGATGGTTTGGCTTGATATTGTGTATATCAACCATTCTGGAATATTGGAAGATTTGAAGTTGATCGTTAAAACTGTGTTAGTAATGGTTCATCCGAATGGAGCTTATTAAGATATGGTAGTAAATGAAATTCCTAAATATAGTGTTTTAATGTCAGTATATTATAAAGAGAATCCGCAATATCTTAATTTGAGTATTGATAGTATGTTGAATCAAACCATTCTTCCAGATGAATTTATTTTGGTGGAAGATGGTCCACTCACTCCTGAACTTATAAGGGTAATAAAAAAACATATATTAAATAATCCTGGTCTATTTAAAATTATAAAGAATAAAAAGAATTTAGGATTGGGTTTATCTTTAAGAAAGGGCATAAAGGTAGCGAAGAATGAATGGATTGCTCGAATGGATTCGGACGATTATTCAATTCCTATAAGATGTGAGCAACAATTACAGTTTATAAAGCAGAATCCAGAATATGAAATGGTAGGTTCGTTTGAAGCTGAATTTATCAATAATATGGATAATGTGATTTCAATACATAAAGTTCCTGAAAAAATGGAACAAATAAAGCAGTTTATGCATCGTAGATGTGCAGTTTTGCACCCAACAGTTATGTATAAAAAGAGTGCGGTAATTAGATCAGGAAATTATCGTAATGTTCCTTTGTATGAAGATTATGATTTATTTTCTAGAATGGTCTTAGAATATAATATTAAAACTTATAATATTCAGAAATCATTGTATTATATTAGAACGAGTCCTGATTTCTATAAGAGACGTGGAGGCATAAGATATGCTGGTACAGTCCTTCGTTTTAAGTGGAATCAACATGTAAAAGGATATATGTCACTGACGGATTTTATTATTAGTGGTTTGGGACAAGCCGGTGTAAGCATACTTCCAAATTCTCTTAGAAAACTATTTTATATGAAGGTGTTAAGATAATATGTCTAAACCTGTTCGAGTACTACAAGTAGTACCTAATATGCAAGCTGGTGGGTTAGAAACCTTAATTATGAATCTTTACAGAAACATTGATAGATCTAAGATTCAGTTTGATTTTTTAGTTCATTATAAAGGAAACTATTTCTATGATGATGAAATCAAAAAACTAGGAGGTAGAATCTATCATTTATCTGTACGAGATGATAACAATTTCCTTAAATATTTAAATGATTTAGATCATTTTTTTAAAACACATAGAGAATATAAAGTAGTTCATGGTCATATGATGAGTACAGCCATTTTTTATATGTATTATGCCAAAAAATATGGTGTAAAAATCAGGATAATCCATAGTCATAATTCTGATACTGTTCCCGGATTGAAAGGTATAGTTAAATATAGGCTTGCAAGATTGGCGCCTATGGTTGCAAATAATTATTTTGCATGTGGAAAAACTGCCGGTAAATATTTATATGGCGATAATAGGAAATTCACCATTTTAAATAATGGGATAAATTTGCAAAAGTTCAAATATAATTCTCAAATACGACATGAATACAGAGATAATTTGGGCTTAAATGGTAAATATGTAATAGGACATATCGGCAGATTTAACATACAAAAAAATCATAAGTTTTTGATTAAGGTATTTTATGATTTTCAAAAAGAAGTTCCTAATTCTGTATTATTGTTAATAGGGGATGGAGAACTGAAAATGGAAATTCAAAAAGAAGTCCAAGATCTAGGATTAGAAGATAAAGTTAGATTTATGGGTGTAAGAAAAGATACTCAAAATTTATATCAAGCCATGGATATTTTTTTATTGCCGTCATTCTTCGAAGGATTTCCTGTGGTAGCTGTAGAAGCTCAGGATGCAGGATTACCAATTTTAGCATCAAGTAACGTTACAAAAGAAATAGAATTAACTCCATTAGTTAGATTTCAGGATTTGCAGGAATCAACTAAAGAATGGGTAAAAGCTATAAAAAATATGCCAAAACTTCTTAGAAAAGACTATGTTACAGAACTTGAAAATGCTGGATTTAATATTAAACAAGAAGCTCAACAACTGGCAAAGTTTTATGAGCAAGCATATGAGGAAAAATAGTGTATATATTTATTATTGTTTTTATAGCATTATTAATACTTGCAATTTTAGATCAATTTGTAAATACTAACATTTTTATATATATTTCTATGCTGATCTTAGTAATATTGGCCGGATTTAGAAATATAGCAGCTACTATAAATAATGATACTTCAATGTATTATGGTATTTATAATGGCTATATTGATAGAAAATTGGAAGGAGGATATGTATTTTTAGAAAATATCTTTCATCTATTAAATGCAAATTGGACATGTTTTGCAATATTTATAGCCTTGCTTACTTTGGGAATAGTTACTAAGGAATTTTCTGTCTTTACGGATGTTCCCGGTTATGCACTGCTGTATTATTATGCTAGATTTTTCGTTTCACGTGATATGAATCAAATTAGAGCATCATTAGCTACTGCAATTCTATTCCTTGCTGTGAAATATGTATATGATAATAAATTGTTGAATTTTCTATTGGTAATATTTATAGCATGGACTATACATCACGGCGCTTTAGTAGGTATATTAATTTATCCTTTATATGAATGGTTAAAAAATATAAAGAAACAAAAATATTTAGGTATATTTGCAACAACTATCGTCATAGCTATAGGATTATCTTTTAAAATGAATACTTTCTTTGTAAAGATAAGTGATTTCTTTACTAGTGTGTACATTACAAATCCTTCATTTAATCAGGGTGGAGGATTATTAAATCCAGTACTTTGGCTTCAAATTCTTATAAGTTTTATAGCAGTTTATTCATATGATCAAAATAAGTATAAGAAAACAAAATATTATTCTGTAATTTTAGTAATGTATGTATTATCAACAGTGTTATTGGCTTTGTTTAATCAATATTATACTTTGGCAGGAAGAATTTCTACTATATTAGCAACGGGAGAACCCATTATAATAATTAATTTACTAGAAAGTTGGGTTAAAGGGCCAAAAAAGTATATTTATTTTGTCATTTTTACAATAATTATTTTTTACCTGATAAATAATAATTTAGTAAATTCCGATTTGATAAATATTTATTCATAATTTTTATATAAAGCAATTTTAGATGGAGTTTAGCATGATAGAAAAACCGTTTATTCTGTTATCGGTTATAATCCCAATTTACAATGTTGATAAATATTTAAGAAAATGTCTTACAACATGTTTATCTCATAATAATGCAATCGAATACATATTAGTGGATGATGGATCTACAGACGATTCACTAAAAATAGCTAAGGATTATACAAAAGCGTATAAAAACATTGTAGTAATTCATCAAAAAAATATGGGACTTTCTGCTGCAAGAAATACTGGATTGAAAAGTGCTATTGGCAAGTGGATATATTTTATTGACTCAGATGATTTTGTGAGCGAAAAGTATATAGATAATATGTATAATTTATTAAAAAAAGTAGACTCCAAAATTAATTTGATAAATTTACCAGTAAAGAAATTTATTAATGGGAAAGAAATAGAAATTCAAAATGGAAATAATGAATTAGTAAAAAGCATGAATTTTGCTGAGAGCATTTTGAATGATGATAGGCAAATGGGGGTATGGAGCTATGTATTTAAAAATAGGTATTTAAAAAAGAAAAAAATCTTATTTAAAGAAGGATTTCTTTTTGAAGATCAATATTATATGCCACCCATTATTTGTGATCAGGATAATGTCTATGAGGTGTCTAGCGATTTGATTGGATACTATTATTACAGAACTAGGAAAAATTCTATTAGTTTGTCTAAACCTACCCTAAAAAAAGTAATTGATAAGGTTAATGCAGAAATGTATAAAAATAACTATTTTTATAATTATTATAAAAATAGCCCAGTTATTATTAAAAGCGCAAAGAGTAGTATGTTATCAACTTATTTTACGGGATTAATGGGATCTATTTATCTAAATGACTATTCTTTACAACAAAAATATTTAATAAATTTTAGAAGAATTCAAAGACAAATTAATTGGAAATTGGACCTTAAGCAAAAAATTAAGATAATTTTGACATATTTACCAGGTAAAACTAGTTCTTTCTTTTATTATAGATTAGATGCTATTTTAAAAAATCTGAAAATGAATTTGAAGCAGAGATAAGGAATTAAGTATGAATGCAAAAATTACAGTAATAGTTCCCATTTATAATGTTGAATCTTACATAGATAAATGTTTTAAGAGTTTAGAAAAACAAACCTTTAAAGAATTTGAAGTTTGGGCTGTAGATGATGGCTCTCCTGATAATTCAAAAAAGATAGTTGAAAATTGGGTAAAAAAAGATCAACGATTTAAACTAATATTGAAGGAAAACGGGGGTTACGGCTCTGTTTTAGAAATGTGCATCCAAAATTTAAAGACAAAATATTTTTTAATTTGTGATCCAGATGATTGGTTAGAAAAAGATGCATTATATAAATTATATAATTTTGCACAGCAGAACAATGTAGATATAACTGTAGGCGATAAGTATAATGTATATTCGCATAATAATAAAACTAAAGCGATATATGTTAATACCTTTGATACTAAATTAAATATTGTTCCTAAGCATGTATATACTAATTTCAATGATATACAAAAATTTGCTTTAGGAGACCCTTCACCACATGCTAAATTATATAAAACTAAAATAGCTAAAAATATAAAGTTTCCACATAAGGTTAGTTATACAGACTTTGTACTCTATATCGTTAGTTTGTCTAATGCTAAGAGTATAGCCTATTATAATGAGGCGCTTGCAGACTACTTAATAGAAAGAGTTGGAAATACTAGAACTGATGTAAGAAAATCAATTATAAATGATTACACTATTTGCTGGCAATCTGTTTTTGATCAAATTAATAAAGATAAAGACAATATTCTGATGTATCGTTTATATAATTACTTAGAATATGTATTATCTGAATATGTTAGAACAGGAAGCACAGATTTCAAGGATAAATATGGTAAAGAAATAATTGATAAATTTACTGAATTAAGAAAATATAAAAGTGATATATCAATTGAGCAACTTTCATTGAGTAAAAAAATTTTGTTCATAGGGTTGATGCATAAAAAAACATACACTTTTTTCGCTAAATTGTACTGTTCGTATAAGAAAGTTAATAGATAAAATGAAATATTTAATTGTGGGCTCAGGTCTATTTGGTGCAGTATTTGCCCATGAAGCTGCAAAACATGGAAATCAAGTTACAGTAATTGAAAAAAGAGATCATATTGCAGGTAACATCTACACAAAAGAAGTGGATGGAATTCAAGTTCATGAATATGGTGCACACATTTTCCATACTTCTAATAAAAAAGTTTGGGATTATGTTCATCAATTTGCGGACTTTAATCGTTATACTAATAGTCCTGTAGCTAATTATAAAGGACAAATATATAATTTGCCCTTCAATATGAATACTTTTAATGAAATGTGGGGAGTTAGAACTCCACAAGAAGCAGTGGCTAAGATTAATGAACAACGACAGGAGATGGCCGGTAAAGAACCTAAGAATCTTGAAGAACAAGCTATTTCCTTAATCGGTAGAGATATCTACGAAAAGTTGATCAAAGGCTATACTGAAAAGCAATGGGGCAGACCATGTACTGAACTTCCAGCCTTCATTATTAAACGTCTCCCAGTTCGATTAATTTATGATAATAACTATTTCAATGATGATTACCAAGGTATTCCAATTGGTGGTTATACCAAAATGGTAGAAAAGATGCTTGATCATCCAAATATTACTGTGAAATTGAATACTGATTTCTTTGATAAGAAGGATGAATATCTTAAGAACTATGACAAGATAGTTTACACAGGAATGATTGATAAGTTCTTCGATTATAAATTAGGCGAGCTAGAATATCGTTCACTTCGATTTGAAACTGAAGAAAAGGAAATTGGCAATTACCAAGGTAATGCAGTAATCAATTACACTGATGCTGAAACACCATATACACGTGTGATTGAACACAAGCACTTTGAATTTGGCAAAGGTGATAAGGACAAGACGATTATTACTCGGGAATATCCAGCTGATTGGCATCGTGGGGATGAACCTTATTACCCAGTAAATAATGACCGCAATAATGAACTTTATGCTAAGTATGCAGAATTAGCTAAGAAACAGGATAAAGTCATCTTTGGTGGACGTCTTGGTCAATATAAGTATTACAATATGGATCAAGTTATTGATGCTGCGCTACAAGCGGTATATAAAGAGTTTAAATAAAAAGAAATGAATACTCCTAGTATTAAGAAAAATATTATTATTAGCACACTCTATCAGATATTATCTGTTATAACACCATTAATTACAGCTCCGTATATATCGCGAGTTATTGGGCCTAATGGTATTGGTGCATATAGCTATACTTCGTCAATTCAGCTTTACTTTTCTTTATTTGCTGCATTAGGAACAGCAGAGTATGGGATGAGAGAAATAGCACGTGCAAGATCGAATCCCCAAAAACGAAGTGAACTTTTTTTTGAGATTGAATTGGTTAGTATTTTGACTTCAGTTGGAATGTTAATTCTTTGGTTTGTTTTTATAGGTTTTCAAACAAAATATCACGTAATGTATTTAATTTTGACGCTAAATTTAATAAATACAATGTTAGATATTTCTTGGTTTTATGATGGTTTGGAGCAGTTCCAATATACCGTAACAAAGAATGCTTTGGTAAAAATTAGTGGTGTGATTTTAATTTTGCTATTTGTTAAAAATCCTGAAGATACAGACCTGTATGTTTTCATTATGACTGCCAGTACGTTATTAGGTACGATGTCCATGTGGTTATCTTTAAGAAGATTTTTAGTTAAAGCTAAAATAGTGCCATCCAATCTTATAAAGCACTTTCATGAAACGTTAATATATTTTATTCCAACAATTGCTACGTCTATTTACACCTCAATGGATAAAACTTTGATTGGATTGATTACTCATAGTAATGATGAAAATGCTTATTATGAACAAGCTACAAAAATCATTAATTTAATTAAGGCGGTTACTTTTACTGCAGTGAATAGTGTGTTAGGTGCTCGCATTTCGTTCCTCTTTTTTCAAAAAAAATATGCAGAAATTAAGCAACGTAT
Organism: Lactobacillus sp. UMNPBX15; assembly: GCF_002553785.1. Taxonomy (NCBI): domain Bacteria; kingdom Bacillati; phylum Bacillota; class Bacilli; order Lactobacillales; family Lactobacillaceae; genus Lactobacillus; species Lactobacillus sp. UMNPBX15. Next base: position 14,861 of record NZ_PCYV01000002.1, on the reverse strand, counting down.
ACGTGTGTCTTTGGATTACATTATGTTCATAGGAGCTGGTGTTTGTTTTGGACTAATTGAAATTTCAAATACTTTTGTACCAGTCTTCTTTGGAAATGGTTGGGAAAAAGTTGTTTTAATTCTTCAGTTATTTAGTCCACAGGTAATAATTATTGGGATCTCGAACTGTTTAGGATCACAATATTATACTCCAGCAGGGTTGAGAAAACAGAGCGCAATTTATATTATTGTCGGTGCTGCAGTTAATTTAGTATTAAACTTATGTTTGATTCCTTATTTTGCAAGTGCAGGTGCTACAATAGCCTCTATTATTGCTGAATTAACTATTTCTATTTTGTATTTAAAAAATTCAAATGGTTATTTAACAACAAGATATATTTTTAAAATCCTCTGGAAAAAAGTAATTGCTGGTGGTGTAATGTGTCTCGTCATGTTCGATTTAAGCATGATAAGTCATATTGGAATTTTAAGTTTACTTATTCAGTTTATAGGCGGATCCATAATTTATATTTTTATTTTATGGCTCTTAAAAGATAGCTCTTTGAATTTGTTATTTAGATTTGTGCATAAAAATTGAGTTTAGCTAGAAAAGAGAAAATAGAATGGCGGAAATAACGATCAAGTTACCAGATTCCTTTTATAAGGAAGAAATAAGAAATAATTATCTAGTTTCTTCAGATATGAAAAAGGTTTGGGCAGTGGAACTGGATTTATTTAATCAGCTAGATCAAATTTGCAAAAAACATAATATAACTTATTATGCTGATTCGGGCACTTTGTTAGGTGCTGTACGGCATCATGGCTTTATACCATGGGATGATGATATGGACTTTATAATGTATCGTGAGGACTTTGAAAAGTTATGTAATGTAGCTGATGAATTTAAATATCCGTATTTTCTTCAAATAGAAGAAACAGATCCAGGCTCTTTAAGGTGTCACGCACAAATTCGGAATTCAAGTACAACTGGAATTTTACAATCTGAACAACAATATAAATATCCATTTAATCAAGGTATATTTATTGATATTTTTCCGTTGGATAGTGTTCCAGATGATAATAAGGAAAGAATAAATTTTGTTAGAAGAATGAAAAAGCTAAAAACGAAAGCTCGCAAATATTATAATTTTAATCATGAAATAAAGGAAAAAATAACAGGATTCCATACTCTTTTGTGGAGCATAGAATATATACTCGAAAAGAAAAAATACTATAATTTATATCAAACTTATGGTGAAAAAAATCCATTTTATGAGGAGTATATAAATAAAGTGACAAAGTATAATAAGTTAAATACTAAATATGTAATGGATATTGCTGTGGAGAGTGAAAATAATATCCTATGCAAAGAGGATATTAATATCCCTGTTTATGTACCATTTGAATCATTTAAAATGCCGGTTCCTAAGAATTATGATAAAGTTTTACAGGCATATTATGGTGATTGGCATAAACTAGTTAAAGGTCAAAATTCACATGGTGGATGTATATTTGATACTAATAAGCCTTATACAGATTACATGAAGTAATACAAAAGGAAACGAAAATGCTCACAAGATATCAATTTGATGTTTTAAGTTTTTTAGAAAAAAACGGTAGCAAACATTATTCTCATAGGGAAATATCTGATACATTGACAATTTCAAATACAGAAATCACAAAAGATATATTAGATATGGTAAACAAAGAATTAATATCTAAAAATGCTGATTATCTTGGAATTACTAAAAAAGGATTATTGGCTCTTAAACCATATAGGGTAAAAAAAGCAGTGATATTAGCTGCTGGTTTTGGTTCACGTATGATGCCAGCAACTAAAGATCAGCCTAAACCCATGGTAACCGTTAATGGAAAAAGAATAATTGAAACGTTATTAGATGCTCTAGTTAATGTAGGAATTAAGGATATAACGATTATTCGCGGATATCAAAAGGATAAATTTAATGATTTACTAAAAAAATATCCATTTATTCATTTTATTGATAATTCAGATTACGATAAATTTAATAATATTTCATCAGCGGTTTTAGCTAAAAATGATTTCATTGATGGATCATATTTATGTGAGGCTGACTTGTATATTACTAATCCAAACATTATTACTAAATATCAATATAATAGTAATATTTTAGGTTCATGGTCACTTGAGACTGATGATTGGAGTTTTAAAGTGGATGATTATGGACATATTAGAGATTATCAAAAAGGAAATACATATTGCTGGAATTATTATGGCATTTCATATTGGACTCCACAAGATTGCAAAAAATTGAACCATGACTGGGCACAGTTATTTTCTAGTGATAAGGGTAAGGATATTTTCTGGGAGCAAGTTCCATTACAATTGAAATCAAAAGATTATCAGGTAGATATACGACCATGTAATAAATCTGATATAATGGAGATTGATAATTATTATGAACTTGCTCAATTGGATTCTAGTTATGTAATAGAATAACAAAAAAGCTGCAAGTTCATTGTAGCTTTTTATGTTGGGAAATTTACTGATGAATATTGATGAATTTAAATTACTAAATTATTTCTATAATAAGACTTATCGGCAAGATAAGTTCTTAGTTGACAAGCAGACTAAACGTATTTTAAATAATAATACTTTAACTCAAAAAATGAAGAATTATGGACTTATTAATGGTGATCTAACCCAAATTACTGCTAAAGGTATCAAAGCTTTAAGTCCGTACAAAGTTGACAATGCAGTTATTATGGCTGCGGGATTAGCCACAAGGCTAATCCCGCTTTCTTTGGAATATCCTAAAGGATTATTTGAAGTTAAGGGTGAAAAGCTGATTGAACGAGAAATAAAGCAGTTAAAGGATGCGGGAATTGCTGACATTACTGTAATTCTTGGATATAAAAAAGAGATGTTTTATTATCTTGAGAAGAAATATAATGTTAATTTAGTTATCAATGAAGAATATGGCGTTAAGAATAATATTGAAAGTCTTTATTGTGCAAGAAAAAATTTAAGTAATACCTATATCTGCCCATGTGATGAATATTTTATTTCTAATCCATTTAATCAGTATGAATACGATTCATTTTATGCTGGATATGAATCAAATGATAAAAAAGATGAGATGTATGCTATTACTGACAATAATAATAAAATCATTGATATGGAAAAATCATTGTCAGATGGAGAATTATTGTTAGGACATACATTTTGGACTAAAAGCTTTTCTAAGAAATTTCTTGAGTTAGTCAAAAAAGATCGACATATTGGAAAATATGATAATCGATTTTGGGAATGGCTAGTTAAAGATAATCTAGCAGTATTCCCTAATTACTACTTTAAAGAGTATCCAATTGATACAATTTTTGAATTTGATTATTTTAAGCAATTAAAAGCTTTTGATAAAAAGTTTATTAATCATGCTCATAGTCAAATTCTTCGTAATATTAAACTAATTTTTAGGTGTGAAGAAGAAGATATCATAGACTTTAGGCCTATTGATGAAGGAATGACGAATACATCTTTTGTATTTAGAGTTAAGGGAAAGGATTATGTATATCGTCATCCAGGTGAAGGAACCGAAAAAGTAGTTAACAGACGTAATGAAAAACAATCTTTAATTATAGCTGAAAAAATAGGTGTTGATCCAACATACATTTATATGGATTCAGTTGAAGGATGGAAGATCTCACGTTATATTCCTAAGTTTAGAGAGCCACGATATGATAATTTTGAAGATAGTAAAAAAATCATTCCAGTTATGAGAAAATTGCATCAAGCAAATATCAAAGTAAATTATGGTATGAAGCCATGGGAAGATTCACTTGCTATAGAGAAGCTAATTGAAACAAGGAAACCGGGGATTCTAAAAAAGTATGAATTGTTGAAGAAACAAATACATACTTTATATGAAAAAACTCGCTCGGATGGTATTAAGAAATGCTTTTGTCATGGAGATACTTATTGTCATAACTGGATGATTGAGCCAAATAATCATGTGCTTCTTATTGATTGGGAGTATGCAGGTTATTCTGATCCAGGTATTGACGTTGGTTACTATATTGTAGATGCAAAATATAACTTCGATGATGCTCTTCGATTTATTAGAGAATATCTAGGAAAAGGTAAGGATAAACAAGGAGAATGTCATTATCTAGCATATACTGCTATTATTGCTTACTACTGGTTTATTTGGGCTATTTATCGCGAATTGTGTGGTGCGAATATGGGAGAAGAACGTAATAACTGGAAAAAAATGGCAGAAAAATATTCTAACTACGTTATTCATCAATATAATTTATAGAAAGTGAATAAAAATGAGCGAGAATAACCATGTGATTCGTGCACTAGGCTTAAAAGAGTCTATTAGTATGACAATTGGGACAGTGGTAGGTGTAGGACTTTTTACAACAGGTTCGTCTCAAATTGGCAAAGTAGGTCCTTGGATTATAGCCTTTACATTTGGGGCTTTATTAATATCTATTTGGCCTTGTTTAATTTATGGTGAAATGTCAGCTATGATGCCTATGGCAGGCGGGACTTATAACTATGCTAAGTATGGTTTAAATCGAATATGGGCTAATGTTGCTGCATGGCAATATATTATTTCAGTTGTAGCAATTGGAGCTGGAGAAACTTTAGCCTTTGCTAATTACTTTAAAATATTACTAGAGCAATTTCATCTAAATTGGATAGCTCAGGTAGACTCAAGATGGATCGCTATAATTTTGGTTACTGCTTTTTTAATTTTAAATTATAGAGGAATTGAAATATCTGGAAAAGCTCAGACTGCTTTTGTATTCTTCTTCTGGGGATGTTCCATATTATGGTTTCTTTATATGATACCTAAGGTCCACTTTGAATATTTTGGTGGATTTGCTATGAATTCTTTGCCTCCGTTCAAAGAAATAATGTATATCTTTGGATTAGTATGGTGGTGTTATACTGGATTCGAAACATGTGTATCAATGGGATCAGAAACAAAATATCCACAATATACTTTACCTAGAGCTTTGAAACTTTCTATTTTCTTAGTATTTGCGGTTAATGCATTGTTTCAATGGTTTTTAGTTGGTTTAGTTCCTCATAAGTTTTATTCCGTATTATCTGTGGCTACGGCACCATACGCTGAAGGATTAAAATTAGTGGGACTAGTTGGTTTTCCATTAATTCTTTTATGTATTGGAATTGCATTTGGTGGAGATCTATCGACAATTAATCCTGGAATAGCTGCACCAGCAAGATACATTTATGCCATGGCACAAGATAAAGCATTACCGAGATTTATGGGGAAAGTTCATCCCAAGTACAAAACTCCTCACATTGCAGTTATAATTATTGGATTGATAAACTTTGTTCTTATTTTAACTAATTCAATTGATTATATAGCTTCTGTGTCTTTAATATCGCTAGCTATTTGTTACATTATTGGATGTTTAGCTTTTGTAGGTTTACGACAAAAATATCCAAATATAAATAGGCCTTACAAAGCGCCACTAGGTTATTTAGGTGTAGTAGTAACGGTAATTGCGTATATTTGTATATTAATATTTGCTGATAAAGTCGCACTGTTAACTGCTGCGATTGTGGCGATTATTTCTTTAATATATGCCTTTTTAATTAAGCATCAATATGAAAATAAGGTTGTATTAACACAGAATGAAATTGGAGAAATCGAAGTACCAACTAATAATGAGAAAAAGAAAATAGATCATGAATATTTTGTATGGAAATATTCTACAATTGTAGTTTCAGTATTAGCATTGGCAATATATTTGTTACCAATAATATTTAACAATAGGTAGGAAAAATGGAGGTTATAGATTTTGAAACAATTAAACATTATGCTGAAAAAATGAATCCTAATAATTGGTATCAGTGGGTAGAATTTGCTTTAAAAAATAAATCTGATTTTGTAATGCCACCTAAATCTAGAATTTCTCAATCTGATGGAAATTACTTTAATGTGATGCCAGTTTTATATCATTCTCTTGCGATGGTAAAAATGATTGGAAGACATAATTTAAAACCTAGAGAAAAGCGGTCATCAATGATGGGCGACATTATGTTGTATGATGCAGAAACTGGAATTTTAAAAACGGTAATGGATGCAGAATATATTACTACATTACGAACTGGGGTTGTAGCAGCGCATTCTGCTCAGTTATTTGCTAGAAAAAATTCAACTGTATATGGTCTTATTGGCTTAGGAAATATAATGACAGTTTGTTTTAAAGCTTTAGTCGCAAGATTTGACGTAAATACAACATATACTATTAAGCTTTATAAGCATCATAAGCAAGAACAGAGATTTGCTGAAAAATTCGCGTATTTGAAAAATATTAATTTTATTTATTGTGATACTTATGAAGAAGTTATTGATAATTCAGATGTAGTGATATCAGCAGTTACTAAAGCAAACAGTAATTTTGCGCCAGATAACTGTTTTAAAAAAGGCGTTACTGTAATTCCTATTTGTACAATGGGGTTTCAAAATTGTGATTTGTTTTTTGATAAAGTATTTACTGATGAAATTGCTCAAATTAGAGGATTTAAATATTTTGATCAGTTTAAATCAGTAGCAAATGTAACAGATGTTTTGAACAAAAAAACTGCAGGCAGAGTTAATGATGAAGAAAGAATTTTAGTTTATAACTACGGTATAGCTATTCATGACCTCTTTTTTGCAATGAAATTTCATAATTTAATAAAAGGAAAAGAGGTTACTTATGGATATCCAACTGAAAAGTATTTTATGTAAGTAGTAAGAGTAAATTATAATTAATTTAATAAACTCTATTGCTTTTCAGTGTGATTTATTAGGTATAAACAACTTTTTAATATTAAAACTTAAGTCATCATCTGAAGTGGATGATGGCTTTTATTGTGAATATATAAATAGGAATAGAATTATGATTAGTTCAGACGTAAGCGTCAAATAAAATAGTGTACTTAAAAACCGTCTCAGTAACTGTTATACTGAGGCGGTTCTTCTATTTACAACTGGCTTGAATCTTTTCTTGCCATGGCAAATAAGCTTCAAGGGCGTCCGATTCTAGAATCTCTTCATTCGGCAGTTTCTGAAGCAAATAATTCAAATATTTTTCGGGATCTAGCTTATTTCTCTTGGCAATTTCAATTAAGCTTAGAATAATGCCGCTTACAGTAGCGCCTCTAAAGCTTTGTGAAAATAACCAATTTTTGCGGCCCATTACTAGTGATTTGACAGCTCGTTCAGCTTTATTATTAGATAATTCTAAATTACCATCAAGCAAGATATGTTCAAAAGTCTCTTGATGCTTGAGTGTATAATTAATGGCTTTTCCCAACTTAGAACCTGGTAAAACGGTTGTCTTATTTTTCTCGCACCAGTTGAAGAACTCTTGCATCAATGGCTTAAGTTTTTCTTGTCTTAGCTGGTAACGCTCTTGTTTGCTTAAATTCTCCCAGGTCCGCTCTAAGTAAAACATGCGATTGCAGTAGTTAACTCCCTTTTTGGGCAAGGGACTTTGTGGTACGGCTTCATGAAACTTTCTTCTAACATGGGCCCAGCAACCAACTAGAGTTGCTTTAGGTAATTGCTCATAAGCTTGCCACATATCACAGTGCAGATAACCAGGATAGTCGCCTAAAAAGTTTAGAGCGACTTTTCCACTGCGGGAAGGATCATGATGATACAGCGTAATTTTGTATGGATCATGTTTACCTGAAAGAAAGACCCATAACGGTCTCACTTTCTAAGACAGTATAGTAAGTTTCATCGGCATGTAAGATTGGACTAGTTAACAGCTTTTGTTTTAATAACTCGAACATCGACTTAAAGTAGTATTCACTACTCTTTAAGCCCCAATAGTTTAACATCTGTCTTGAAACTTCCAGTCACTTTCTTGGCAATAGTCGGGTAATTTCATTTCATACTTTTGATAAAGTGAATGAGCGATGAGTGAAGCTGAACCTAAACCATGATTTAGAGGCGCCTTAGGTACGGCAGCTTTAATGATCTTGTCGCTATAATTTCTTTGACTGCAGTACTTACATTTGTAAGCGTGTTGGATATGATCCAGCCTTTAGTGTTAGTAGAATTCGCGCGCTTTCGTGTTCTTTATTTTTGGACTAATTGCGAAGCCTTTCATTAACCAATCAACCTGCTTAGCAGAGAGAGCTTGAACTTCATTTTGATTCCTGGGCCAGTTCATTTTTCCATTTTCAAATCTTTTATAGAGTAGCCAGAAACCTTGACCGTCCCAATAGAGGGCTTTGAAGCGATCCTTGCTTCCACCACAAACGATATAAACTTGCCCCAAGTCACTAAGCCTAATCATGGTAAGACTTTCTCAAGTAATTTATTCATTAACTCAGGATCCAAATTACTATAAAAGTTCAATTCTAAGTCATTCTTCTTTAAACTAAGCAACAGATTATTACGTGGTGGCCGCGTCTTCTTTGGTCTGACTGGATGATTTAGAGCATAATTCTAACCTCCAATATTTTTGATGAGTTTAGAATAGCCGAAAAAAGAGAACTAAGAAAGATACTCGGTTATCTGACGCTTACTAAAAAAGCACTGATCTGTTGAAGATCAGTGCTTTTTTAGTAAAAACAGAATTTATGTTCTAAAAATTGAACAATCTTTATGAAAGTGTTAATAGCACAATTAACATTAAAAATATAGTCTGGCAGATATCATAAAACACAATATAATGTATTATGCATTAAAAATAGGCATAGATATTGTGCTGAAAGGTGATTAAAATGTCAAAAACTGTAAATTCTGCATTTAGAGCTTTTTTAGATGATGAGGTAAATCTAGATCCTGATCTAAATAAAAAAGCACGTAACAGCAGAGATTATTTGCTTGCCAATATAGCTGAATTCGGTAAAGCAACTGATTTTTTTGATTTGTATTCTGGATTTAATTTATATTATGGTTCTTTTGCAAGAAAGACCAAGAAAAATCCATTAGATGATATAGATCTAATGGTAGGATTTAGTGGTGACGGATATGTTTATCATAAAGAAGAAGACCATTTTTTGATTTTAGTTAATGATAAAAATAAAGAGTATGGTTGTACAGATGATGGATATCTAAATTCACGCAAAGTAATAGAATTACTAAAAAGTAGACTATATCAAATAAGTAATTACCAAAAGGCAGATGTGCATAGAAATATGCAGGCAATAACATTACAATTGAGTTCTTATCCGTGGAATTTCGATATAGTGCCGTGTTTCTATACAGATGCTGGTTTTTATTTAATCCCTAATGGTTATGGAAAATGGGAGAAAACCGATCCTCGAATTGATAACAAACGTACAACAAGAATAAACCAAAAATTTTATGGCCATTTGTTAGAATTGATCAGACTGGTCAAATATCTTAATTCAAGAAAGCTAACTATTACAATTCCTTCGTATTTATTGGAAGTTATTATTTTAAATTACTATGACAGACAATACTTTAATGGTAATTGGGAAATAGATGATAACTTGAAGTTGGTGTTTGGAGAGATAGCAACTGAAATTTTAGGTAGTGTAATAGATCCTAAAGGTATTCAAGGAAATATAAATACTTTAGCAGGGGAAGATAGGCTTAAGATTTCCACATTTTTTGATAAGATAGCCAAAGAGGCTGGAAATGCTGTGTTGCAAAGAATTATTGGAAATGAGCAAGCAGCAATTGAGATTTGGAGTAGCATATTTGGGGAACAATTTAAAAAATAAAAAAATGACATTTACTGAAGAGTTACAGAAACGACAGAATGATAAAAATAATATTAAGAGACTAGCTGCACAAAGAAGAATATATTCAAAAGCTAAAGAAATAAATTATTTAATTTTTGGACTTGTAGTTCTTATACCGATTGTTGTGTCTGTACTAACTACAATTCCCAGCTTAGTTTTTCTGCAAAATCCAAATGTAACATTGCTCTTTCATGCTTATACTGTATTTATGGTTTTCCTACAATATTTTTTAACAACTCATATTGAAAAATTGAAGAAATACGCTGCATATATTCAACTAGAATCTGATATGAAAGTATTCGACCTAAAGTGGAATGATCGTCTTTTAGGACCTAAAGTTGATAATACCGAATTGGTTGTAGAAGAGTTTGATAAATTTCCCAAAAAAGATTTATCAGATTTGAATAATTGGTATAACTTAAGCGGATTAGAAAAAAAGAAAAAGGAAGAAGTTATACGGATCTGTCAACGACAAAATTTGCAATGGAATTCTACTCTATATAAGAGAATTAATATAGGTTTTAATATTCTTATATGGGGAAGTTTCGGTATATTTGTTTTTATAATACCTTTTTTAAAATTGAACATGGCACAAATGATAAATAGTGCAGTTAATTTCATCCCTTTGATTACATGGATTTTGGACTTTAATAAGAATTACCAAAAGAATAAAAATATTTTAGATGAGTTGAAGAAATTGATAAGTGATAAAAGATACAGTAATATTTCGGCATTGATAATAGAGGCTAAATTTACAGAGTACCGACAAAATGATAGTTTAATTCCTGATTGTATTTACTCCCTTTTTAGAAAAAAAGATAATAAAGTACATCAAGAAGCGCAGACTTTTACTATTAATGATCATTGATCTCAGAGAAATACATCAAGTCAGATAAAGGAAACCATACCATGTCCCAATACTACACAAGTGGCGAATTTGCGAAGAAAGCCCATGTTTCGATTCGCACAATTCGCTATTATGATCAAAAGAATTTATTAAAGCCAGCCACATACACTAAAGGTGGCGCACGGCTATATACAGACCAAGATTTTGCCAAGTTACAACAGATTTTGCTACTGAAATATCTTGGTTTTTCACTCAGCGATATTCGTGAAATGACGATTGGATCAGGGGATAAGCAATTACTCCGCAATTCACTCCAGATTCAAAAGCGTCTTGCCGAAGAACGACTCGAAGAGATGAAGAATGTGGTGAATGCCATCGACTCAACTAGTCAGGCACTAGATCGCAATGATCAAGTTGATTGGGCGAAGATGCTTAACTTAATTCATTTAACTTCAATGAATCAATCGCTCAGTATGCAGTATAAGAACGCTACGAATATTTCTGCTCGCATTCGTTTGCACCGTGATTATTCTGTTAATAAGGAAGGTTGGTTCCCATGGCTATTTAGTAACTTACACCTTAAGTCGGGGATGAAGGTGCTTGAACTTGGTGCAGGCAATGGTGCGTTATGGTCACAGAATATCGATAAGGTGCCAACTGGTGTGAATATTATTTTGTCAGATATCTCTGAAGGGATGTTGGCTGATGCTAAGAATGAGATTAGCAATAAGCCTGAATTTCAATATGCCGTGATCGATGCGAAAAAGATTCCCTTTGCGGACAATACCTTTGATCTAGTGATTGCTAATCATATGCTGTTTTACTGTGATGATATTTCGAAGGCTTTGTCGGAAATTCGCCGCGTGCTTAAGCCTGGTGCATCCCTCGTATGCAGCACATACTCCAAGTGTCACATGCGCGAGATCACCGATCTAGTCCAGAACTTCAATTCCAACATCGTTTTATCATCTACCAATTTGTACGAACGCTTCGGCCTAGACAACGGCAAGCAGATTTTGAGTAAGTTCTTCAGTGATGTCACCTGCAAGAAGTACCACGACGCCATCGAAATTTCCGAAGCAACGCCGATTATTTCATACATCTTGTCCTGCCACGGCAACCAGAACGAGATCCTGCTCAATCATTATCAAGAATTCAAGCAATATGTTGAGTCAAAAGTGAGTGGTGGTTTCAGCATCACCAAAGATGCCGGCTTTTTTACAGCTAAAAAATAATTTGGATAATTTATTTTTTACCCTTGAAGATGACGTTACGTAAGGTTATATAATCTATGTGAATCAAAGTATTAAGTCGGAGGAATTATATGAAAGTTATCGTTACTGGAGGAGCCGGTTTTATCGGTTCTAACTTCATCTTCTATATGATGAAGAAGCATCCTGATTATGACATTATTTGTTTGGATAGTTTAACTTACGCAGGTAACTTGTCTACTTTGAAGAGCGTGATGGACAATCCTCACTTCAAGTTCGTTAAGTTAGACATCCGCGACCGTGATGGTGTTTACAAGTTATTTGAAGAAGAAAAGCCAGACGTAGTAGTAAACTTTGCTGCTGAAAGTCACGTTGATCGTTCTATCGAAAACCCAGAAATTTTCTTGGAAACTAATATCATTGGTACTTCAGTATTGATGGATGCATGTCGTAAGTACGGCATCAAACGATTCCACCAAGTTTCAACTGATGAAGTTTATGGTGATTTACCACTTGATCGTCCAGATTTATTCTTCCATGAAGACACACCACTTCACACTTCAAGTCCATATTCATCAAGTAAGGCTAGTGCTGACTTATTAGTTGGTGCATACGGCAGAACTTACAACTTACCAGTAACTATTTCACGCTGTTCAAACAACTATGGACCATATCAATTCCCAGAAAAATTGATTCCATTAATGATCCAAAGAGCTTTGAACAATGAAAAGCTTCCAGTTTACGGTGACGGTGAAAATGTTCGTGACTGGTTATACGTTGAAGATCACTGCAAGGCGATTGACTTAATTTTGGAAAAGGGCAAACCAGGTGAAGTATACAACATTGGTGGGCACAACGAAATGCATAACATTGACATAGTTAAGTTGATCTGTGACTACTTAGGTAAGCCTTACTCATTGATTGAACACGTTACTGATCGTAAGGGTCACGACCGTCGTTATGCTATTGATCCAGAAAAGATTCATAACGAATTAGGTTGGCTTCCAGAAACCATGTTTAAGGATGGTATCAAGAAGACTATTCAATGGTATCTCGACAACAAAGAATGGTGGGAAAACATCATTTCTGGCGATTACCAAAACTACTACGAAGAAATGTATGGCAACAGAAAGGTTTTAGACAAGGACTAAAAATGAAGGGCATTATTTTAGCGGGTGGTTCAGGCACTCGTCTTTATCCATTAACTTTAGTAACTAGCAAGCAATTATTGCCTGTCTATGACAAACCGATGATTTATTATCCTTTATCAACTCTTATGCTTGCAGGGATTAAGGATATTTTGATCATTTCTACACCAGCTGATACTCCTCGTTTCAAGGAATTGCTGGGTGATGGTTCACAATTTGGCGTTAAGTTGAGCTATAAGGTACAACCTACTCCAGATGGCTTGGCTCAAGCATTTACTTTAGGTAAAGACTTCATTAATGGCGAACCTTGTGCCATGATTTTAGGCGACAATATCTTTTACGGCAATGGATTTACTAAGTTGCTTAAGGATGCAACTGCTGATGCACAAAAAGGCAAGGCAACCGTCTTTGGCTATTACGTTAACGATCCAGAACGTTTTGGTGTGGTTGATTTTGATAAGAATGGCAAGGCAATTTCTATTGAAGAAAAGCCAGCACATCCTAAGAGTAACTACGCTGTAACGGGTCTTTACTTCTACCCAGCTGGCGTTAGCGAAAAGGCTGCTCAAGTTAAGCCAAGTGCTCGTGGTGAAGTAGAAATCACCAGTTTGAATGAGATGTACTTAAATGAAGATAACTTGAACGTTCAACTTCTTGGTCGTGGTTATGCTTGGCTTGATACTGGTACAATGCAAAGCTTGGTAGATGCAAGTAACTTCGTTAAGATGACTGAAGAACGTCAAAGTGTAGCAATTTCAGCTCCTGAAGAAATTGCATATATCCACAAGTGGATTGATAAGGATCAATTGCTTGAAGCTGCAAAGCACTATGGCAAGAGTCCATATGGAAAACACTTGAAGTCAGTTGCAGAAGGTAAATTACGTTATTAATTTTCAATAAGGGAGAAAAATAATGGGACAAATTAAAGTTGAAAAGAATGTCGGCGGTATTGAAGGTTTAGCTGTTATCACCCCAACTGTTCATGGGGATGATCGTGGCTACTTCATGGAAACTTTTAACCAAAGAGACATGATGGATGCGGGATTTAGTATTAACTTTGTTCAAGACAACCAATCAAGTTCAACTAAGGGTGTTCTTCGTGGTTTACACTTCCAAAAGCATTACCCACAAGTTAAGTTAGTTCGTGCTGTACGTGGTAGCGTATTTGACGTGGCTGTTGACCTTAGAAGTGAATCAAAGACTTACGGCAAGTGGTACGGTGTTGAATTAACTGCAGAAAACAAGAAGCAATTCTTGATCCCACAAGGTTTTGCACATGGCTTTCTTGTATTGAGTGATGTTGCTGAATTCTGCTACAAGGTTAACGACTTCTGGCACCCAAACGATGAAGGTGGTATGGCTTGGAACGATCCTGAAATTGGTATTAAGTGGCCACACGTTAAGGGCGATTACCCAGGTAGCGCTAGTGCTGAAGGCTACACTTTAGATGATGGCACTAAGTTGAACTTGGCAGAACGTGACCAAGAATGGGTTGGCTTAAAGGATACTTTCAAGTTTTAATTAGTGAGGTAAATTGATGAAAGTTTTTGTAACTGGCGTTAATGGCCAACTTGGCCATGACGTGATGAATGAACTTGCTAAGCGCGGTTACGAGGGCGTTGGTTCAGACCTTGCTCCTGAATACAGTGGCGTTGAAGACGGTAGTGCTGTTACCAAGATGCCATACGTTTCTTTAGACATCACCGATGCAGATGCAGTTGACAAGGTAATCACTGAAGTAAATCCAGATGTGATTGTTCACTGTGCTGCTTGGACTGCTGTTGATATGGCTGAAGATGATGACAAGGTTGAAGCTGTCCGGATGGTTAACGTTGGCGGTACGCAAAATATTGCTAATGTAGCCAAGAAGTTAGATGTTCCAATAGTTTACCTTTCAACCGATTATGTATTTGACGGTCAAGGCACCAAGCCATGGGAAC
>NZ_PCYV01000029.1:0-31446 GCF_002553785.1 Lactobacillus sp. UMNPBX15 | reverse complement strand
GTTCAGCCATCTCTTTAGGTTTAAGAACTGCCATAATCTTCATCTCCACATATTACCTTTAGTAAAGATTATAGCATTTGCTTCTACTAAATTCTATAAATTTCTATTTCTTTCTATGGCTTAATTTATCATTTCTTTCTCCTAATAGTTTTTGTAAATATTTTGCTACTAAAATTTCATTATCATTAACGGATTTTATTGCAACAAGATCACTCAAGATTTTAAGCTCTTCAGTATCAGTCAAAACATTATTCTCTTCAATAATTTAATTTTCCTCTCCAAAAATCAAATCGCTTTCACCTTGATTGTAGCCGCTGAGTTCTTGATAGTAAAAAAATATGACTATCATTTATTCAATGACAATCATATTGAAAAATATTAATTATATTTTTGCTTTATCTTACTGAAGCACCAGTTGTGGTATCAGTCTCTGGTTCCGGAGCTGGCTTTCCTTCTAACTTAGAAGCACCAGATACCGCATCAGTTTGCTTAACTTGATTTTCGTCAGTTACCGGATATTCCTTGCGTCTGCTTGGATCAGTATTAGATGGCAAATTATCAGCAGTATAAGCAATGTGCGTCAATTTAGCATGCTTAACGTCATCAATTGTCTTGCATCCCGTTAATTGCAT
The DNA here is from genome assembly GCF_002553785.1 of Lactobacillus sp. UMNPBX15. Lineage (NCBI taxonomy): Bacteria > Bacillati > Bacillota > Bacilli > Lactobacillales > Lactobacillaceae > Lactobacillus > Lactobacillus sp. UMNPBX15. The sequence continues at coordinate 30,814 of NZ_PCYV01000029.1, read as the reverse complement.
ATCAATCTTTAATTCATCATTTAATTGTTCAATAACTGAAGCAACTCCATGCGCACCACCTAAGGCTAAACCATAAAGATATGGACGACCGATTCCAACAATGTCAGCACCCAAAGCCAAAGCTTTAAAGATATGAGAGCCACGACGGACACCTGAATCAAAGATAATTGGCACCCGATGATTTACTGCTTGCGCAATTTCTGGCAAAACATCAATGGTAGCAGGAGCACCATCAACTTCACGACCACCATGATTAGTTACGTAAATTCCATCAGCACCGGCTCCAATTGCTTTATAGGCATCTTCAGCACACATAACACCTTTAACAAAGACTGGCAAACCTGATTCTTTCTTAATTCTTTTAACATCTTCAGGACCAATCTTTTGCGCAGAAGAAGCGTACATTTGAGCTACGCTTTGACCTTTACCTTTTGCACCAAGGTAACGCTTAAAGAAGTCCAATGGTACAGGATAAGTAAAGTTAGTCCGCAAGTTTGCTTCACGATAACCTGATACCAAAGCATCAACGGTTAAGAAAATGCCTTGATAACCAGCTTTTTTAATTGCATCAAAAACCATCTGATTAAAATTCCAGTCTTTACTCAAATAAAGTTGGAAAAACCTTGGTGCTTCTGGAGCTGCAGCTGCAATTTCTTCTACACTCTTATTAGCATAAGTACTAGAACTAAAGAGCGCACCAGCCATAGCAGCACCCTTTTGCGTTGCGACTTCCGCATCTTTATGTGCAATTCCATGACAAGCAATTGGAGCGATCATAATTGGCGTCTTTAAGTGCATCCCCATAAAATCAGTATCAGTTTGCGGATCAGCCATCTCAGTCAAAGCACGAGGTACAATTTGAAAATGATTAAAAGCAGCAGTATTGTTACGCCAGGTCCATTCATTTTCTGCACCCGAAGCAATATAATAATATGCACCTTCTGGCATTACCTTCTTAACACGTTCTTCAAGTTCATCCACATTCACCATCTTGATTTTTTCATCGCGGTCACTTTGTGGAAAGCCTTCGTAGTAGTGGGTCATTCGTTTTTCTCCTCTCAATATATATTGTATGTTAATTTCATTATAGTTTGTAAGCGGTTTTGTTGCAAATTGATATTCTAAATTTATATATGATCAATCAAATTTATATATAAATTTTAGTAATAAAAAAATATCTGTAAGAGCTTACAACAAAAGTTGTATAATAAAGACGTTGACACTATTACTGCAAGAACTTACTTAAAGCAGATTAGTGGCATTTTCTTTATTGCATGCCTTACTGGATAGGTTGCACTGCAAAAATTAAGAAAAAGAGGCATAATTTATGAAAAAAATTTTAGCGATTAATTCGGGTAGCTCTTCTTTTAAATTTAAGCTTTTCACCTTTCCTGATGAAAAAGTTATCAGCGAAGGGATGGCTGATCGAGTTGGGCTTAACGGCTCCACCTTTACAATCAAGGTTAAAGGTGAAAAACACCAAGAAAAAGTTGACATTCTTGATTCCGAAACTGCCGTTACAATCTTGCTTGAAAATTTAAAAAAGTATGATTTAATTGACGATCCTAAAGAAATCATCGGAATCGGACATCGAATTGTTGCGGGTGGTGAAGAATTTAAGGACTCCACCTTAATTGATGAAAAGTCACTACAAAAGATTTATGATTTGAAACAATATGCGCCGCTTCATAATACCGCTGAAGCCGATGTCATTAAGGCCTTCATGAAAGTATTGCCTGGCGTCCCTGAAGTCGCTGTCTTTGATACTTCATTCCACCAAACCTTGGATCCAGTGCACTACTTGTACTCACTTCCATATAAATACTATGAAAAATACGGTGCAAGAAAATATGGCGCACATGGCACTTCGGTTAGATATGTTAGTCAAAAAGCCGCTGAAATTATGAAACGCGACTTAAAGGACTTGAAATTAATCGTTTGTCACTTAGGATCTGGTGCTTCAGTTACCGCTGTGAAAGATGGTAAATCATTCGATACTTCAATGGGCTTTTCACCAATGGCGGGTATTACGATGAGTTCCCGTTCAGGTGATGTTGATCCTTCTTTACTTGCTTTTGTCATGAAAAAGGAAAATCTTGATGCTGATCAAATGCTTAAGGTTCTAAACAACGAATCTGGTTTGTTAGGAATTTCAGGCATTTCACCAGATATGCGTGATTTACGTGGTGACATGACTAAGCTCGAAGGGGAAAAGAAGAAGCGTGCTGACTTAGCTAGGAACATTTTCATTAATCGAATCATTCGCTATGTTGGTGCTTATACCCTTGAAATGGGTGGCCTAGATGGTATCGCCTTTACAGCTGGTGTTGGTGAACACGACTTTGGTGTCCGTGAACATGTCATGGATTCACTCGAACTTTTAGGCCTTAAGCCTGATTCAGCCGCTAATAAAGAAAATGCCACCATTATTACCAAGCCCGACTCAACTATTGTTGGTATGGTTATTCCAACTAATGAGGAATTAATGATTGAACGCGATGTTGTCAGAGTAGCTGGCTTAAAGTAAAAAATAGAGAAAAGAAATAAGACGAAGGACAAAATCCTTCGTCTTATTTTGCGTATTAAGCCATTGCTTTTTCTTTTCGTTCATTATATGCGTAATAAATCCAAGCAACAACACCAAAGGCCACTGGACCAATAGCCGTCCAGAATGAAGTTTGCCAGTCTCCGGTAAAGAGTGGTTCGATACAAGTAAAGATAATTCCGACCGCAACCACTAACCAAACAACAATTGTCGTTGCCCAAACTTTTTTCTTACCTTCAATAAAAACAAATGGCCGATCTAAGTCTTTTTTAGCTTTAAAAAATGGGTAAGCAGCAATTAAAAATAAATATGGTGCTGATGAAGAAACATTCATCATATCCATTAAAATTGTATAGAATTGTTGTGCTCCATTACCACCAAATGAAATAAATAAGATAATAACGCTAACCACAATTGCTTGTACCCACATCGAGAATTCAGGCATATTGTGCTTATTTAACTTAACCATCTTCTTAGGCAATAGTCGCGGATCACACCCCTCAATAAATGATTTAATCGGTGAATAAACCATCAAAAAGGCAGCGGCAATTCCTGATAACACATCCGCAATTCCGGCCAAACGAGAAAAGACAGTTCCAATTGCCAGTGAAGTAGAATGTGATAGACCTAGGCTATGACCAGTGACAATACCTAAATTATTAATCAAAACATATTCGACATTAGCTAAGTCAACACCTTTACCACCTAACGATTTGTTCCAATTAACAGCCACCCCACACATAAAGATGTTTACAACATAAAGTGCTGTCATTAAGACCATGGCCGTAATCAGAGCCTTAGGATAATTCTTTTCCGGTTTATCAACTGAATCAATTACTCCTGAGGTTGTTTCCAGACCACCATAGGCAAATAAAGCATAGACAATAAATGAAATAACCGCAATCGGTGACTGAAATGCTGGATTAGGTGAATGAACCATATTTTGTGCGGTCACTGGTTCAGCTAATTGCCCACGATTCAAAATAAATACAAAAAGTGAAACTGCTGTAAAACCAATGGCAATTCCTAAAGTAAAGATCCCACCAATATTATTAATCGCCTTTATTTTATCAATTCCCTTTGCGGCACAGAATGTAACAATTGCCAAAAAATAACTTCTAAAACACCTAATAATTGGGTTGAAGTTAATGGTCCTAAATGCCAACTTTGGGTTGTATCATGACCAAAAATTGCAGTTGAAACTGAAACCAAGAAGAATTGGGTTGAAGAAACCAACCAAATCACCCAAGCTGATAGCCAAATAAAAGTTCCAATAAATGCTACTTTTTCATTAGTAGATCCTTCAAGCCATGAAAAGATTCCACCTTTAATTCCTTTAAAGGAAGCACCATATTCAGCGAAAATTAAGGCTGATGGCAAGAAGAATAAAATAGCGGTGACAATATACCAAATGATACTTGAATAACCCATTTGGTAAAAAGCTGTCAGAGAATTACTAAATCCAAAAATAGAAGAAAAAATCATCAAGACCAGACTACTACGACTTATCTTGCTGTGATCATTATTCTTCATAAAAAATAAAACAACTCCTTTAACATAAACAAACAATTTCTATTATGAACTTTTATCATGATATTTTCAAAAAGAGCTTTCGAATAAAAAAAGACGAGATAGCATGATGCTATCTCGTCATGGAACGACTTACGCTTCGTATAGCAATTAAATCATTTAAAGAGTAGTAACTGCAGATAACTTTTTTGGAAAATCATTTCAAGAATGAATATTTTTTATTTTGTAGAGTTTTTAGAAACAATATTCCATCAGTACGTGTTATCTGCAGGAAACGTATATTACTTGGCTGTTTTAACTAACTTAATATTGCCTGATCTAACCCAAGTGTTAGTTCCCTTGATTCTGTAGAAAGTTGTTCCTTTCATAAATTTCTTTGCATCAAATTTAACTTTCTTAGCCACAGTTAAGTACTTCTTAGTGTATTTACCATTAGCATTGTAAAGTTTAACACCATACTTCTTAGTAGCAGCAATCGTACCACGGGTATTAATCTTTTGAGCCTTTGACACTCTACCAACATTAGCTACTTTTACAAAACGGTTCTTGCCCACTCTGTAGTATTTCTTGCCTTTGATGGTATAAATCTTGCCATTATCAAGAATCTTAGCTTTAGTGTGGAGTGCCTTTAAGCGATAGCCATCCTTAGATAAAATCAACTTGCCATTTTTGTCATAAACAAAAGCATTATGAATGTAAACCAAGTTTTTGGTATTTGCTACGGTTGCTTTTTGACTTATATTTTGTTTATCAGTATTTTCGGAAGATGTATTAACAGTTGTTGCTGTTGAACTTGTAGTTACTGATGTAGGTTCTTCAACATTAGTAATAGGAGTAAATGAAAAGTCAGTACCATTATCTACTGGTGCATTATTCCAATCTGACTTATTTGAATCAGAATCGTTCTTAATTGCATCATCAGCTTTTTGACTTCCCTTCTTGTCACCATTTTCAGGTACTACAGGAGTATCTTGTACCCAATCGGCTGGTGCTCCAACGTCATATGGATTATGTGGAATTACAGTTGCATCTGTATCATTTGAAATCACGAATTGAACAAATGGCAACGTCATATATCTACCAAAGTCATAAAAAACAGGATTACCATTTATCTTTTTGTTTGATGTAATCCTAGGTAAATTACCAAACAAATCTGTTTTTTCTGTTAAGAAACCGTTACTTTCAGACACTCTACTTACGATTTCTACAGGTATTTTCTTTCCCATTTCTTTTTCAATTTCTTCAATCACATTCTTACCAATAGTATCTCCAGTCATTATCCATTTATACCACTTATTAGGTAACAGATATGAAGCATTTCGCTTAATTTCAATAGTATCTCCTGGTTCAAGAATCAAAACATGTTTTTTATTATAAATCTGTTGATTTTTTTATTTCTTACAATGATAGCATAGCCACTGAATTTAGAGTATTTGTCCGTTTCATAACCGTATTTTTCATCAACATTTTTTTGTTCATCGTCGGTATTATTAATATTTTCGGTATAACGATTTACAGCCTTTTTACCATTTATAAACATACTAGAATGATTCATAAAATAATTTCTTACATCATCACTAGTTAATCCCTTGATGAATTTAATTTTATTGCTCCTCTTAATAGCATCATCATAATTAAAATTAAGTTCATAAGCTGTGTCAATCGAATCGCCATTGTTTACAGGTTGCTTAACATCATTATTTGTATTAACTACAGGTTGACTCATTTTAGGTTGAGCATTGGTGGCCGAAGACTTTGAAGTATCGTTCTTATTCTCTTCTGATTGTGCAGCAGATTTTGATCCTGCTAATTTATTTGTATCACTCTCATTAGCTACTACAGCAGAATTAGGTTGTGATACTGATTTGCTACTACCAGCATTTGTAGTAATATCTGCCTTAACTTGATCATTCAAATTAGCACCAGTTAATGCTAAAGATGCTAATGCAATTGCGGCTAGACTAGTAACTTTCACTTTTTTATTCATCTTTTTCTCCTCATTACTTTCTTAACCAATCTTTTGCATTCTACATCTTGTTATCTATCAAAATCTTTATATATTCGTAATTGCACTAACATTTTTTTATTTTAACAATTTTTTATTAATAAATGCTTTTAATATAAAAAAGCAGACCTTAATGGTCTACTTTAGTATCTAGTCATAATCAGTTGGGTTAATATCTGGTTTAGGTAGATTTGAGTTTTTATTCAACACAACACCTTGAATACCATTTTCGTAAGTCCAGTCTTTGAGAGCATTCATTTCTCCACTCAAATAATATTTACTAATTAATTCATTCCACTTATCCCATCTATCTAGTGGAACATTAATTAGTCCTGCCCCATGGTCAATCATTAATTTATTTGCAGCTAGTGTAGCAGTGCGCTTGTTCCCGTCCCAGAATAATTGATTACGCATATTATGATACATCAACGTCATTGCCTTATCTGCAATTGAAGTATCACTATGCATTAACTCATCAAAAAATTTTTCTTCTTGTTTATAGTTTAGACTATCTGGTTTGTACTCTCCCCGATTATTGCCCAACTCAACTGTAACTTCCCCAGTTCTAAAATTTCCTGGATCTAATGAATCATAACGTGCTACTAATAAATTAATGTTTTGTTCAATTTTCAAAGAAAGAGGCTTATTTTCATTAATTATATATTGCCATCCTCTCTTTAACTGTACAATTACGTTAGTATCATCTATTGACACACCTGCAGCACTCATTCCATCAACAATGGTTTGGGTTTGAGGCAATGTCGTAGTCAATCCTTCAAAACGTGAATTAGTAAATATTAATCTAACAAGATTTTTCCTAGCAAATCTTCTGTTCTGATCTTGCGTCAAATGAAATTTATCAGGATATTGCATATTCTCACTCCCTTATTTTTATCTAATAATCATTACTAATATCATACAGTACAAATTCAACTATTAGAAGATACATAAAAATTTAAAATTTTAATTATCTTATCCTCTGCCACAATAACTCTGGTCGCTGAGCTAATTCCGCATAAAGATGGCGACCATTTACGCTAATCCCCTCAAATTCACGACCTGTATGAAAGTGACCTCTAGCCAGCACTTTACCTGAGCGTTTCAATTTAAACAAATAATCATTAAAGGCCAAATAAATCTGTTTTTTATGCTTGTCATAGGTAATTCCTTGAACGGGAGAATCATTGCGCATAAAATCTCCTCTAGTAGCGCCAATCTCTTTAGGATACCAACTATTACCCTGACGAATAACTTCCCAATATTCAAAACGGTGGTCTGTGGCATCATGGTAAACGGCAATAAATTGGTGACCATTTACAAAAGTAGCATTATGGAAATAACGACCTGTTCTAGCTGAATGATTCCAAACTTTAAAAGTCCAAATCTGTTTAATTTGCAAATTGTTTTTACTAATCTGCATAATTTCTTCTGATTGAGAGCTCTTGCGCAATAAATGGTTATTAGCAATCACATAAATATACTTTCGAGTTGAACCGATTGCTTGTCCATGTCCCAATTTAATATATGGGCTTATCTTAACATGGGATGCAAGCCGCAGAAATTGTGACCAGGGTAGCCATGACAACTTTTGCATAACATAGCGATTAGGTACATGATTAAACTGATAAGAAACAATGTGAGCACGTGTATCATGTGGTGAATGATACATTGTTGCATACATTGAACCATTTGACACGGTCAATCCTTCTGGTACTGGTCCCACCGTTCCAGTTACCGAATCACTTTGACATAAAGTCGCAGGTTGATAGAAATAGGTTTTCAGTCTAAAATGTCCACTTTTCAAAACATGCGGTCTAGTTTCCGGAGCAAAGCTTCTACCCCAATTACCAGACGTCTTATAGTGTTTAAACCAGCTACGAGCACTGTCTCCAGCTTGTGGTTTTTTGGTTGCTTTAACAATGCCCTCTCTAGCATTAGCTCTCACTTGAACAACTGTCTGAGCATGAGCTTTACCATAAGAATAACTTACCCGATAGCTTTCCTTTTTACTTGATGAAACTTCTGCTCGAGATACTTTAACTTTACTTGGCTCAATTACCGTTCCTGCTGCATCTGTTGCATAATTAATCGCATCCCTAGTTGGAAAACTATAATGCGAATTCTTCACTAAACTAATCTGATGTACAACTGCAATTTTTCTTCTTAAAAAAGCTCGCTGATTGACCCAACCGCCTCTATGTCCGTCTAACCAAACATAGCAATACTTATTGCCGCGAACTTTTCTAACTGCACTGGCTTGAACATTGCCATGTTTAAACGTATTAGCAAGGCATAGACTTCTTGACGGACCTTTACGAGTTAAGTTTTGATAAATTCTATAAGACGTATGCGGATTAATCATCTTAGTCTGAAATGGATTTAGTTCTCGCGCCCAAACCACTTGCGGCTTCAAACATAATAACGTCATCAAACAAGCTAATCCTAAATAGACTTTTACTCTCTTCATTCTTATTTTTACAACTCCCTAAAAATAACGCAAAGTCTATTGTAGGTCAGTGAGATTTTTTATCAATATTATTATTAATTTTTAGATCAAAAAAGCGTAAAGGACAATAATTCATCCTTTACGCTACAATTTTTATTAACTTTTTCTAGTTTTGAACAATTAAGTTCTTCAAATCATCTGATAATTGAACTGGTGCGTACTTAGCACTTACTACTTTAATAGTAGAGGTCTTTAAGTATCTCTTCTTACCAATATAAGCATATCTGCTCTTACCGTTTTTAACGATCATCGATGACTTGTACTTCTTACCGTACTTGATCTTCTTCTTGGTTGCCTTAAAGTAAACCTTTTTAGCCTTAGCACTCTTCTTATATGCGTAGTAGATCTTTGCACCCTTTTTTGACTTAGGTGAAACAACGATGTACTTTAATGCTCTATTATTGTAAGCATCTTGAATGGCTTTTTGGTCACTTTGTGCTTGCTTGTACCAGTCTGCTTGACTTGGAACTGTTGCTGAAGGGGTAACATCAGTCGAAACAACATAAATTGCACATTGTTGTCCATCTACAGTTTGACTGTCAACATAATAGAAAGTAACAGAACCTTGATCGTTCTTAGCCTCGTTAGAGAAGTAAAGCTGGATGGTTTGACCTTTAGTATAATTTGAATCCATTGACTTTACGATTTTACCATCTTGGTTTACAGCGTAAAGCTTAGGATTAGCATTATTAACTGTAGCTGATACTGATCTACGCTTAATACTAATGGTACCTTTTTTGCTTGAAGTTTGTGTAGTTGCTGCATGAACTGGTTCTGCAGCAGACACACCTGCACCAGCTAAACCAGCTGAAAGCATCACTGCGGCAGCTAATGAAGTAAATAAATTCTTAGTTTTCATCGATATAATCTCCTAACGTAATCTCTTATAGTTCAATTATAACATTTTTTATTATTCGTAAAGGTAAAGATACGTCCCCCATTTCACTGGTTCTTGCTTACTTGGCTGAATTGCAAAATACAGAACAAAAATCCAACCTAACGGTATCAGCATTAACAGAATCCACCAACCTGTATAATTGATATCATGCAATCTTCTTACAGCTAGGCCTAATTGACATAATTTCAAATAAAGATAGATCAAGCCCCAAATGATCATGCCAATAATTACTATCGCTGAAATATGGTTACTATTGAAAGCAAAACCATTAATCATATCAACAGAATCATTTTCATAATGTGAAACTGGCATAAGTGTAGCACAAAAAGTAATAATGCCCCCGATCCAGATTAAAATCTCGCTTACAATGATGCCAATCCAGAAACTTCTTCTGGTAGTTCTTGCATTCCAGGTAAATGGTCGCAGAAAAGTTTCTTTCATAATTTGACCAAAACTAAAAACTGGGGCCTCACCATCTAACTTTCTTTCACCCTGGTATTCTTGTTTGTAATATGGCTCGCTCATCGCTTATTCTCCTAATTCCACATAAATTTTGACAGCTGCTTTAATAGTTTGATAAACAGTGGAAACATGCAAAGTATGAGCTAAAAATTCTTCCTTCTCGGCTCTGGTCATTGCCGAGTCAAAGAAGACCTTGATCTTCATCTCAGTTACTACTGATTTACCATGACCGAGATTCTCCGTTTGTGCCTGATTTTCTACCCTAAAATTTTTAACATCAAGTTGATGTGCTTTAGTAATCATCCCTGCCGACATCACAATACATGAATTAACACTACCACATAGATACTCAACTGGGTTGGGACCTGCATCATGTTTAACATCATCACAAACAAAAACATGATCACGTACTTGGTTGGCAATTTGCCATTCTTTATCTTCTAACTTAGATTTAACTACATATTCGCTCATATTTTTCCCTCTAATGATGGTCAATTGCGCCATTCAAACGCTTACGCCAAATGAAATAAACTACTAAAATCAATGGAACTAAGACTAATTCTACTGGATAGAACCATTCTATCGGTAAAGCAGAATCAATTACACCACTGATCATCGGGCCAAAGGCCATAGCAATATCTAATCCTAAATAAAAAGTAGCACTAGCTAAGCCTTGTTCTTCAATCGGTGCTAACAACAGCGCAGTTGATTGCAAAACTGAATAAATGATCCCATAGCCTGACGCCATTAAAGCTGCCGCTAAAGCCATTTGCCAATCATTATTCATTATTGCGAGCAAGATAATATAAGTAGCCGTTGAAACTAGACTTAGCCAAAACCAGACGCCAAAACGTACTGTATCAAAATACCTTTTTAGTCCTACTCTAATAATCAACAAAACAACCGCATAGATCAAGAAATATGATCCAACTGCGACAGTCAGATGTTTTTGTTCTACATAAGTTACAATATCTGCCTGTGTTACAAAATACGGGATAGCAAATAAAGTTGTCAAAATTGCCACCGGTAGGACATTAAATTGAATAATTTTGAAACTCTTTTTCTGCGTTCGGACGCGCTTTTTATGCAAAGCATGATCACCCACAAACTGAATTGCTACAATCATTAGTAAAGCTGAAACAGCTGATGCCACCAAACTTGTTCGATAACCTATTTTTTGATAAATATTAATCGAAACTGCTGGAGCTAACGCCATTGCCAAAGCATTCATTAAACCATAAAAGCCCATTGCTTCACCAACATGTTGGCGCGGCACTAAAAAAGCAAGCCAGGTAGTCATACAAACTGTGCACAGGACATAACCGGTGCCGTTAATTAACCTAAAGAGCAAAAGCCAACCACTTGAGGGAGTCAAAACGTAACCCATTACCCCTACAAAAATTAAAGTGCCGCCAATAAACGATAAGCGGTATTTAGAAAATTTATCGGTTAAATTGCCAGCTACCGGTCGCAAAAACATTGCTGCTGAACTCATAATCCCGACAATGATTCCAGCAAAAGCACTGCTAGCGCCTAATTCTTTGGCATATCCATTAATCAAAGGATTAACAAACATTGTACTAAACATAAAAAAGAAAGATGCTGCCATAACCAGGACAACATCTTTGGTATAAATTGATTTTCTCTTCGCCAAAATGATCCCCCAATTCTGCTCTAATTATACAACTATCACAGAATGATCATTTAGCAATTTTTAAACTAACAGTAAAAACAATGTCTTCACCTTTGTGGTGGGCCGAAATTTTACCATGAAAAGCTTCCACTAATTCCTGTGCCATGGCTAGACCAATGCCAAAGCCACCTTTCTTAGAATTATGTGACTTATCATCACGATAAAAGCGATCAAAGAAATGACTATAGTCTTTGCCTTTACCTTCACGATAAGTATTTTCTACCCGCAAAACTGCATATTTACTTAAGGTACCACCTTTAGTCAATTTTACCTGAATCTTGCCATGAGGATCACAATATTTCTGGGCATTGTCCAATAGGATGTTAACTATCTCAGCTAAAGTATGTTTTTCAGCTAAAACATTCAGCCCTTCACGCACCGATACTTGATAAACTAAGTCATTCTTCTTCATGACTGATTTAAAATCTTTAGTCGTTTCTTCAACAATTTTTGAAAAATCAATTTTACTTAAGGTAAGTTCACCCATCTCGCCGGTACGAGCTAACGAAATCAAACGATTAATTAATTTGGTTAATTTTGCTACTTGCTCTTTATTGCTTTCATTCCATTCAGAATTATTGCCAAGCATCTCTTCCATTTCTGTATTCGCTGAAATAACTGCTAATGGTGTTTTTAATTCATGACCAGCATTAGTAATAAACTCCTGCTGCTTATGATAAGCATCAACAGTAGGCTTGATTGCTTTACCTGAAACTAAAATCAAAACTAAAGCGAAGACAATCAAAGCTCCTAATCCTAAAACTAAAGCTACCCTGAATAATAACCAAAAACGATTAAAAATTAGGGTCTCATTTAAAAAGACAATCATCGTTTCACCAGTAGAATTTTTAGCAACTCTGAAGGCATATTGATTTTGCCCTAGGGCGACTACACCGCTTTTGTCTCCATTTTCTAAAGCTGCTCTGGTAATATTCTGAATCTTAGAATTATTAACCTTGTAAACATTATTATCGTTGATCACATGTACGCGATGACTTTCATCAATCATTACTGCAAAATAGCGATACTGATAAACCGCTTCAGGATTATATTGCCCACCTAAAAAATTGCGATTAATTGGATCGCGTTGGTCACCAAAAGCTGGCTTGGCATTTTTAGGTGATAAATGTCCTTCATTTTTAACTAAAGCTATCAGCACCCGATCGACTTCATTTTGACTTTGAACATGAGTCACCCAAACTAAGCCGCCTAAGGTCAACAATAGGACTACAAATAAGGCAGCAACAGAAGTACCAATAAACTTCCAACGAAATTTTTGAATCATCTGCTCACCTACTTAACTAACTTATACGAGCCAGCCTTATCGCCTTCAATTCGAACTGAACTTTGAATTGACTTCAGTTTTTGTCGCAAGTATGAAATATAAATCCAAACTACATCAGCGTTTGCATCAATATCATTTTTCCAAACATGATTAAGCAATTCTTCCGTTGATAATTCCTTATTTTGATTTAATAAAAAGTAATTCATCAACTGGGTCTCAGTTCCGCTCAAACGAATTGAGTTATGACTAACTAACTGCTATGAAAAATGTATATAAATGTGTACAGTATCTTGTTTAATTTGTACGCATTATGGTCTAACGTATTTGCATTTTTCTTATCGGCGTCCTCATCAGTATTCCGATATCTCATCCAGTGAGGCAATCGCATTGACCGACTCTTCCGACATAAAGGCTGTAAGCCCAGCCTCGTTTTTAATAATTTGTTTTATCTTTAAGCTGCTTTGTTCAGCTCCGGATGCTCAATTAAAGCATACAGGTTTTTGACCGCGTTTTGATCGCGGTCATTTTTATATCCGCATTTGTAGCAGACATATTCATTGTGCTTGGTGCCATGCTTTTGATTGCCTTGCAAGGTGATCTTTTCATCGCCTTTTTTGACGAATCCGCAATTGGCACATCTTTGCGTTGATGGATAAAGCTTGTTGGCAACAATCAATTCCTTGCCATACCATTCACACTTATAAGCCAAAAGCTGTCTGAAAGTTCCAAACATAGACCGATGCACGCCTTTAGAAGCTGCGTGACTCATGAGCATGTCTTTAACCGACAGCTCTTCAATGACGATCTTGTCATAGTCTTTAACCAGTTTAATAGTGAACTTATGCATCAGGTCCTTTTGGATATTGGCACACTTTTCATACTCACGCTGCAGCTTGGCTCTCGCTTTAGCGTATCTGTTTGATTGCGTGCCTTTAATCAGACCATTGACGGTTCTCTTTTTAGCCAGCATTCTTTGATAGAATGCAATCTTCTTATATGATTTAGTCAGGCTTTTGGGCAGAACCAATTGCTTGCCCTCAGTATAATTGAAGTGGCCGACATTGACATCAACTGCTGTATATTTTCCAGACTTTGGCCAAGGCTTGGCATCTTCAACCTTGAAAGGAATGGACAGGTAATATTTATCGTTCTTTCTTGTAATAGAAAGAACGCCAAACTTGTCAGAAAGTATTCTGCCTTTAAATTTGATTGGATGCCATTCGCCTTTGTATTCTCGTGATTTTTCAAGATAGAGCAAGCCGTCTTTTAACTTTGCTTGATCGCTTTTAAAACCCTGTTTAGGAAGCTTCTTGGACTTAAAGCCGGGTTTGCCTTGTCTGGCTTGTGATTTATCAAAAAATGCCTGCCAGGCTTTGCCTAAATCTTGAACCGCCAGTTGAAGCAAATGCGCAGAATACTGATATTGCCAGTCCTGCTTCTGCTCAACCATCATGTTGCGAACCAGACGCCAATTGGGCATTGTCTTAAGATTAATCTTTTCTTCTTTGATGCCATTCTTATTAGGAACAAAGCGATAAGCGTAAAAAGGCAGAATTCTTCTGTCATCATAAAGATCATTCCATAATTCCAATGCTTGATTCCAGCAGCATCTGCGATAATCGCAAAGCTGATCAAGCACAATTTTCATGGTTTTGTCTGGATAAAGACGATAGGTTCTAGTCACTATCCTTGTCATTCTTATTTTCATCTCCTTTCAAATGCTTATCGTTTTCGATTTTCTTTTCATATCTTCTTAAACCATAAAGTCGGCATGAAAATACGTGTATGATTGATGTTAAATCGCTAACCAATTCTTTGTCTGGTGAAGTATCAACATCATTTAAAACAACAATATTAGTACCATGACGCTTGCAAAATCGTTCGAACCAGTCAAACCCGAATCTTACAAATCTGTCTCTATAGGTGATGTAGATATTAGCTATTTTCTTATTTTCAACATCTTCAAGGAGATTATTCCACTTAGATCTTTTATAGTTTAAACCTGAGCCAATGTCGGTTATTTCACGATCAAGAGGTATTTGATTGCCTTGTGCAAAATTTTTAATATACTCAAGCTGTCGAGCTAAGTCATTCTTTTGACCATGTGAAGACACACGAGCATAAGCAACATTGATCCTTTTTATTGGCGGTTCAGTCGGCAATCCTATAACTTTTCGAATTTCAGATTCATAGTAAAAACGCTGATTGGTTGGAGTACGATGAGCTTTAAGCTTTCCAGTTTTATCCCAAACTTGCAGAGTATGAACTTGAACGCCAAGCATTTTAGCAGCTTCGCCAATTTTTAAAATTTTTTCCATAAAATAAACTTACCCTTTCAATAAGTCTATTTTATAATTATAGATTATCATATACAACTATATATGCTTTGATGTACTAGTAATTAACTCTTGCTTAGATACATTTAAAGTTACATCTCCTAATTCCAATTTATTAGGTGTAAAATCATCTTCTCGACGTTCTTTTGAACGCAGCCGTGCTAGCAATTCCTTAAGTGAAAACGGCTTAGTCAAATAATCATCAGCACCACTATCAAGTCCAGTTACTCGGTCATCAACCTCGGCCTTAGCGGTCAACATTAAAATATAAGTCTTGTCGCCACTCTCACGGATCTTTTTCAAAGCAGTAATTCCATCCATGACTGGCATCATGATATCTAACATAATTACGTCATAAGAATTTTCTTTAGCATGTTCTACTGCCTTTAGTCCATTGTCTACTGGATCAACATCATAACCAGCATGTTCCATGGCAACGGTTAAAACACGCAATAGCTGTGGTTCATCTTCTGCTACTAAAATCTTCATTAATTACTAATCCTCTTCCCTAATTAATTGTCGAATCGTCTGCATTGATACATCACAAGAAGCTAATTCATCTGCTACTCTTTTTAATTCTTCGCCAATCATCTCAGGATTCTTAATCTTGTGCTTGTATTTCATTTCATGTTCTAGACTTGCCCAAGTATCCATGGCGATAGTTCTTAGCTGCACTTCAACAAAATAATGACCCGGTATATTACCGTCAACATCCTCATAGGGTATAGTCATATCAAGAATCATATGATATGAACGATAACCGTTCGGTTTAGCATTAGTAATATAATCTTTTTCCTGATAGACACTGACATTATCCCATTGTTTAATAAAGTCAATGCAAGTATAAATATCATCAATAAAATTGCAAACTACACGGAGACCAACACTATCACGGTTAACACGCAAAGCTGATTGTGGCGTCAATGGTAAATTTTTTCTTTGGCATTTACCTTCCATACTAGCTTCACTTTTTACCCGACCACGTAAATGTTCATAAAGTCGTTCGCCGTGTTCTTTTTCATAATTTTTATTTAACTGCTCAAACTGCGCCATCATTTGGCCAAGCAATTTATCTAAAGTTGGGGCGTATTTCCCGTAAATATTCAACATTTATCCCTTCTTCCCTCTTTAAGCATAACAAGATTATTTGATTTTTATTTGAATAAAGCTAATTTATTTTGTGATAAGTTGTTAGTAACCAAAATAAGCAACCTATACTCAAATTGAGCAGGATTGCTTATTTATATTGCTATTATTTATTTTTGGTCTAGAGGGAAAAGATTAAAATTTAATTTCTTTGCCGTTAACTACAACTTGATAAGTTAAATCTTTTAAATTAGCCTTTAATTCTGCTTGGCTAGTTTGCTCTTTATTTTTACGAATAATTTGGATTTCATTTTCATTTGGAGTAGAAATTTCAATTGAACCATCAAGATCGAAGGCAGGTTCAGTATTTCTAAAAGTAAATAATTTTAAGAGTGAACTAACTACCGGACGTTTAACCTCTTCAGCTACTTCTTGGCGACTATAATAATGTCGATTAATGTTGCGTCCTTCCTTAGTTTTTTCTAGTAATTCAAGATCATTCTTGCCAGCCAGCATCCCCACGTAATAAACTTGCGGGATCCCTGGCGCAAAGACTTGCAATAACCGTGCCATGAAGTATTTCTGATCATCATCGCCTAAAGCAGAGTAAAAAGTAGTATTAATTTGGTAGATATCAAGATTATGGTATTCAGCACTAGAATACTTCTTCTTTACATTAGCACCAACTTGATAGAGCTCTTGACTGGTATAATTGATTTCTTCAGGAGAGAGAATATCACGGGCATCAACTACACCTATTCCGTCATGTGTATCCAAAGTCGTAAACTGTTTCATTGGACACTTTTTCAGCCAAGCTGCCAAGCGATTGCTTTTACCAGAATATATTGAGTACAAAGTAACCATTGGCAAAGCAAAATCATAGATAAAGTAATCATGTTTAGCAATCTTGAACGGCATTGAATAGTGTTCATGAATTTCTGGTAAAATTGTTGCACCTTCATCGGCAATATCATCTTGTACTTGCTTAAGCAAATCCCAGATTTCTGGTTCTACGAAGAAATCATTACTATCTAGCTTTTTGACAGCATAAGCAAAGGCATCCAATCGAATAATATCGGCTCCGTGATGAATTAGGCTAACTAAGGTCTCTTTAATAAATTTTTGTGTTACTCGCTTACGCACATCAAGATCAATTTGTTCCGGACCAAAAGTATTCCAAAGTTTTTCTTTCGTTCCATCGGCAAAAGTAATTTCTTGATATGGGGCACGATCTTTTCTTTTATAGATTAAGTCCACATCTTCTTTGGTCGGACGACCTTTTGGCCAGAATTTATCCCAGCTTAAGAATAAATCTGCATAAGGACTTTGGTCTTTATTCTTTTGGAAATCTTCATAATACTTGGAATGGCGCGAAATATGATTAATCATAAAGTCAAACATTAAGTAATATTCTTCGCCTAACTTCTCAACGTCTGACCAATCGCCAAATTTAGGATCTACTGTCGTGTAGTCAGTTGGAGCAAAGCCGCGATCACCAGTTGATGGGAAAAACGGCAACAAGTGAATGCCACCAACTGCGCCTTTTAATTCCTCATGTAAAACTTCATTTAATTCTTTTAGATTCTTACCTAAACTATCAGGGTAAGTAATCAACATTACTTTGTTTTTAATTGCCATTACAAACTTCCTCAGTTAATTGCTTTAAAGTGATACTGATAAGCCATGAAATCGCCGTGTTCAACCGGATCATAAATTCCCAGGTTCATCAATTCGTCACCGCCATATACTTGGTGGGTTACCTGATCTTCATACTGTTTATTTGGATCAAGACCAACTAATTTAGTCTTAGTGAAGTATGGCTGTGCACTGGCCATGACCTTAACTGTTGATAAAATTACTTCGTTTTTATCAGCTGAAACAGTTTCCCATGCACATTGGTTGCCTTCTTGCGCATTTTTCAAGCGATAAAAAGTACCATATTGAGTAACTGCTCTAATTTTCTTATATTCAGCTACTTGCTCAGCAACAGCCTTTTGATCTGATTCGCTTAATTTAGTTAAATCAAGCTCGTAACCTAAATCCCCCCACATTGCGACAATACCACGCGTCTTAAACGGCGTAATCCGGCCATTTTGCTCATTAGGACTAACCGAAACATGTGAAGTCATCATTGATTGTGGATAGACTAAACTAGTGCCATATTGAATGCTTAAGCGATCAATTGCATCACTATCATCACTAGCCCAGATTTGTGGGTTGTAATAGGCCATGCCTGCATCAAAACGCCCACCACCACCTGAGCAGCCTTCAATTAGGAGGTCAGGATAACGATCAACAATTTTTTCAAGTAAATTATATAGACCTAATACATAACGGTGATAGACTTCGCCTTGTCGATCTGCTGGCAAATCAGCTTGGTAAATATCAGACAAGTGGCGATTCATATCCCACTTAATGTAGTCAATCTTGCCTGAGTCAAGAATTGCTTTCATTTGGTCAAAAATATTATTACGTACTTCTGCTCGGCCTAAATCAAGCAAGTATTGGTTACGAGCTGGACTTGGTGTTCTTCCAGGAACATGCATCAAATAATCGGGATGCTTTTGATACAAATTAGAATCAATTGAGATCATCTCTGGTTCAAACCACAAACCAAACTTAAGCCCTTGCTGATGAACGTAATTGGCAAAGTGATCTAGGCCATGAGGGAATTTTTTCTTAAAGACCTGCCAATCGCCCAAGGAAGAATTATCATCATCGCGATGGCCAAACCAACCATCATCAAGCACAAACATCTCAATGCCTAATTCCTTAGCCTTATCAACAATTGGCTTTAACTTATCTTCATCAAAATCGAAGTAAGTTGCTTCCCAGTTATTCACCACAATTGGCCGAACCTGATCTTTGTATTTGCTTCGCATAATGCGATCATGAATGATACTATGGAAAGCTTGGCTCATCTTATTCAAACCTTGATCTGAATAAATCATTAATACTTCAGGTGTTTGGAAACTCTCTTGCGCATTTAGCATCCAGCTAAAGTTGTAATCATTAATGCCAACAACAATCCTGGTTTGCGCATACGGATCTTTTTCTACTTCAAACTTGTGATTGCCAGAGTAAACAAAGGCGAAACCATATGCATCCCCAGCAAACTCATTTGTATCTTGATCAACTAAAGCAACAAATGGATTCATTTGGTGACTTGAAGTGCCGCGAATGCTGGAATAAACATGAATTCCTTGATTAACCTTGTTTCGTTCAACCCGTCTTTCATGCGCATGGGCACCTGGCAGTGTAATCATGTCAAAGTCACGATCTACGAAATCCATTTGCATCGAAGCTACTTTTTCAATTTTTACCGTTTCCTTGCCAGCATTTCTAACTTTAGTCGAACGCACAATTACCGAACGATCACGATAAATTGTATAAAGCAAGTCAAATCTCAGCTCACTAAACTTATCTTTTAAAGTAATGATTAAAGTTTCAGCTTCATCCTTATTCTTTGCCCATGCATGAGGCAAACCTTTTAGTTCAGGCTTTCCTGGCACAATTTGATAATTTTCATAGGTTAAAAATACTGCATTAGAACCGTCTGGTTGGCGCACAATCATTGCTGGCGTTCTAAAGTCCATTTCGCCTGCACTACTGTATTCTTGTGGCAAAGAATCTTTTGAAAAAGTACGATCTAATGATCCGGGTAAATTACCCGAAAAGCCTCGATCAAGTCGTGGGTACCGCAATTCACCATGATATGCTTTGATACTTTTACCGAAATACAAGTGACTTAGTGTGCCACCATCTTCAATTGAAATCAGATATGAAATTTGGTCATTATGCAAATGAAAAACTTTATTTTTTTCATCAAATGTAATTAAGTTTTTAGTCATTACTTAACCTCAGTTCTCAACTGCTACTTCAGTTTCAGGATCAAAGAAGTGCGCCTTATTCATTTCAAAGCCCATCTTTACCATATTGCCAGGCTTAGCATAGTCTCTCTGGTCTACCTTCGATACCAATTCAGTATTACCAACTTTAGTATAAAGCTGAGTTTCAGCACCTAACAATTCTGAAACTACCACTTTAGCTTCAACAACATTGTCTGGATAGGTTTCTAAAAATACTTGCTCAGTATGAACATCTTCTGGACGTATACCAAAGATCAACTCTTTTCCGTCATATCCTTTTTCTTTTAATGCCTTTAACTTACCTTCTGGAACTGGAATTTCAAAGTCATGATTATCTTTATCAATGATCTTGCCATCCTTTAAAATTACATGGAAGAAGTTCATAGCAGGCGAACCGATAAAACCAGCAACAAAGACATTAGCTGGTTTGTTATATACTTCAAGTGGACTACCAACTTGTTGTTGCTTACCATCCTTAATAATGACAATTCTATCAGCTAAGGTCATAGCTTCAGTTTGATCGTGAGTTACATAAATAGTAGTTGTCTTCAATTGTTGGTGTAGTTTAGCAATCTCGGCACGCATTGTTACACGAAGCTTAGCATCCAAGT
This sequence comes from Lactobacillus sp. UMNPBX15, assembly GCF_002553785.1. Taxonomy (NCBI): domain Bacteria; kingdom Bacillati; phylum Bacillota; class Bacilli; order Lactobacillales; family Lactobacillaceae; genus Lactobacillus; species Lactobacillus sp. UMNPBX15. Next base: position 9,988 of record NZ_PCYV01000029.1, on the reverse strand, counting down.
TTGACAAAGGTTCGTCCATTAAAAAGATTGGAGCATCCCGCACAATCGCACGTCCCAAAGCAACACGCTGACGTTGACCACCAGAAAGTGCTGATGGCTTACGCTTTAAGTAATCTGTCAAGCCCAAGATCTTTGCAGCACGTTGTACTCGCTTATCAATATCTTCCTTGCTATACTTACGCAACTTCAAACCAAAGGCCATGTTGTCATAAACAGACATGTGAGGATACAAAGCATAGTTCTGGAATACCATTGCAATGTCACGGTTCTTTGGAGCAACATCGTTCATAACTTTACCACCAATTTTCAAAGTACCCTTTGAAATATCCTCTAGTCCAGCAATCATTCTTAAAGTAGTTGATTTACCACACCCAGATGGCCCAACAAAAACGATAAATTCATCGTCTTTAATATGTAAATTAAAGTCCGTTACTGAATACTTATCATTACCATCATACTTTTTATATACGTGATCTAAATCTACCTTAACCATTGTTAAAACCTCGTCTCTATTCTTAACTACTTCACAGCACCGTTACTCATACCGGCAATAATATTCTTTTGGAAAATTAAGTAAACAATTGTAATTGTGATGATACCTACTACATATGAAGCAAAACTTGGACCGTAATCGTTGAAATACTGGCCTGTATAGTTGTATTGGAACAATGGCAATGTCCACATCTTTGAATCTTTGTTCAAGATTAACAGTGGAAGCATAAAGTCATTCCAGAACCACATTGCATTAATGATTAATGTTGTTGCATGCATTGGTTTTAATAATGGGAAGATAATCTTGAAATATGCGGTAATCTTATTAGCACCGTCAATTTCTGCTGCTTCATCCAAACTTTCAGGAACACTCTGTTTGATATAGCTTACATAAAGGAACAATGTTTGTGGAACTGCATAAGTTAAATACAGAATAATCAAGCCCCACATATTAGCTAAGCCAATCTTACTCATCATGACAGTAATTGGAATCATAATTACTTGGAATGGTACGAAGATACCAATGATTAGCAAGATATACATCCAATTAAAGGCTGTATGTTTTGACATATTTCTAGCAATAGAGTAAGCAGCCATTGGGACGAAAATCATTACTAAGACAATTGATAAAACCGTAATGACAATTGAGTTCCAGAAGTAACCCATTACTCCATCCGAAAACAATCTTTGAAAGTTAGCTGTTGTCCATGGATTTGGCCAAGCAAAGAAATGATTCATAATTTGCTTAGTTGTCTTAAATGAACTTAAAAATGTATAGAGCAATGGAATTAAAATCAGAATTCCACCGACAATCAGTAAAGCATAGTCCCAAAACTTCTTTGATTTATTTTCTTTTTCCATTTTGATACTCCTCTTTAATCAACGGCATACTTGTTAGAAATCTTAATTTGAATGAATGAAACAATAGCAATTAAGATGAACAAGACAATGGCAATCGCATTGGCGTAACCAAATGAGTTATTGTTAAACGCATAGTTATAAACCAGCAAACCAAGTGAAGTAGTTGAGTTGTTAGGACCACCCGCAGTCATTGCAAAGATTTGATCGAAGGCTGTCAAACCTGACTTTAATGCCAAAATAAAGACCATTGAAATACTTGGTAACATGTATGGCAATTCAATGTTCCAGAAGATTTGACGACTATTAGCACCGTCCATCTCCGCAGCTTCTTTAATTTCATCGGGAATACTTTGTAAACCCGCTAAAAAGATAATGATTGGCATTGCCACACCTTGCCAAAGCAAAACGAAAATAGTTGCAATTACCGCACCAGTATTAGTACCTAATAAACTTGTTTGAAGCCATTCAATATGAAGTGCATTACCAATTGCTGGCAAACCGTAATTGAATACTTGCTTAAAAATCAAAGCAACTGTCAAACCTGACAATACAGCTGGGAAGAAGAACCAGGCTCTAAAGAATGTTTGACCCTTGATCTTTGAGTTTAATGCTCTAGCTACTAAAATACCTATTACAATTTCACCAATAATCAATGAAATAGTTAGAATTGCAGTAAAATCAATGGATTTAGCAAAGTTTTGATCCATCAACAATAATTTATAGTTATTAATTCCTACAAACTTGTAGTTATAAGTCAAACCAGTCCAATTAGTAAAACTGTAAAAAGCACCTTGAAATAGTGGAAAATAGAAGAAAATTGCTTGTAAAATCAATGGAATGATTAAAAACAACCAACCCCAATGTTTTTCAATAAAACTTTTTGATTTCATTTTTTAATCCTCCTAGTTAGAAGCCTTCATTGGATTGAAGAAGGTGTTCATATCATTTACCATTTGTTGCTTATTACCAGTCATCAGGTAACTAGCCGTCAAATTGAAGAAATCATTCTCACTAGTCCAGTCTTGTGCTAACCAAACCATATCGTGTTTAGTGAAAGCCAAAGTAGACAAGCCTCCCAATTGAGAATTAATTCCCTTTTGCTTTACACCTTTAACGGCTACAGGACTTCCGTCAACGTTATAGTACTTTTGCATTGCAGCAGGTGTTGTCATATATGCTACAAACTTTTCTGCTGCCTTTTTGTGCTTACTCTTTGATGAAATAGACAAAGCTAAGTCGCCTGAACCAACTGTCATTTCATGACCAGCCTTTGCTGCTGGAAAAGCAAATGTTCTAACCTTAAATTTTGGCTTTTGTTGATTGATCATAGGTAATGCCCATGAACCGTTTGGCATAATCAAGCTTTTACCATTAGCAAATGAAACAACAGCATCGTTGTAACTAGCACCACGCCAATTTTGTTGTGCATTTTCACGAAGTAAGTTCAATCTAGTAAAATCTTTTTGAATATAAGGATTGTTTACTTTAATGCCGTTAGGCGCTGAGAACCTAAGTAATTGGTTAGCTTGCTTAGCACCACCTGTAACAGTAGCTAAAGATAATTGGTGATATCCGTTTAAAGTCCAAGGTTCAGTACCAGCTACAGCAAATGGTGCCTTGCCACTAGCCTTGATTTTTTTAACAATTTGTTCAAATTCAGCCCAAGTCTTAGGAGCTTTAATTCCTAATCTCTTAAATTCAGTTGCATTATAGAAGAAACCGTAAACGTTGGCACTAAGTGGTGCGTTGTAAATCTTACCGTTAATTTTAAAAGAATCAGCATAGTGATTTTTAATGTTTTTAATATATGAAGCATGAGTCATATCTTCAAAATAACCTGCTTTTGCCCATTCCTGAAAATCAATATTTTGTGGGTAAATATTAATTACATCAGGAACATCTCCTGAAAGCATTCTTGTTTTCAAAACCGTACCTGCATTAGGAACGTCAACTTCTTTGACATGAATATCAGGATTTTTCTTTTCAAAGTCTTTGATAATTTCTTTCAAAGTTGCTGACATTTCTTTTTTCTGGTTAAAGTACTCAATTGTCACTTTTTTACCAGAATTGCTGCTTTTATTTTGACCACAAGCTGTCAAACTTAAAGCCATCGTAGCGACTAAGCTAATTAAAGCCATTCTTTTTAGCCACTTTTTCATAAATCTTCACTCCTCTTGATCAAATATTGCTCTCCTTTAAGTAAGCGCTATCATGTTTACAATTACATCATACACTTCTATTTACAGTTTTCAATGGATTTACATAAATTTACACATTTAAATAAGTCAAAATACTATGATATAGAATTTTAAATGTGTAATATTTACATAAGGAAGTGAAAAAATATGGTAGTTACTATTAAAGATATAGCTAAAGAAGCAAACGTTTCGATAGCAACAGTTTCAAGATATATTAATCAAAATGGATATGTAGGTATTGAATCTGCTCTTAAGGTTAAAGAAGCAATAAAAAAATTAGGCTACAAAACAAAAAATACAGTCAATACTACATCTAAATTAAATTTAATTGAGGTTGATTTTCCAAAAATCAATAATCCTTTTTATTCTGAATTATTTGAATATTTAGCCTTTTATTTGCAAGACAAAGGATATGATTCCATTCTTCATTTGGATCATTATCAATCTCAAGATATCAATTATTATTTAGAACGTTTTAAGCGAAAAGAAATTGCTGGATTGATTACCAGCTCTCCTATTAAGATTCCTAAAAAAGGACTAAAAATAAAGTTTCCTATTGTTAGCTTTGACCGTAAAATTAGTCCTCAAATTCCGACTGTTCAATCTAACAACTACGATGCAGGCATGCAAATTGCACAATCTGTTTTAAAGCAAAAGAAAAATAGAATTATTATTATTGCTGGGGCTAAAGAAGATTATTATCCGATAAGTGATCGAATCAAAGGAATGATTCGTGTATTTAATACTTTTAATGCTAAATTTGATCTTCGTTCTCTCAGTGCAAGTGATTCAATTATTGCTAAAAAAATCGCCATTCTTCAATTTTTAAAGAATAAAAATTATGATGCGATATGTTGTACCGATGATATTACAGCGTTATTAGCCAAAGAATGTGCGGATTACTTAAAAAAAGACACTTTAATCACTGGTTTTGATGGCACTCACTTAATTCAAAATCTTTTTCCAAATTTAATTAGCGCTCGGCAACATACAAAAGAAATTGCTGAATTAATGAGTGATTTACTCTTACGCCAAATTAATGACCCATCCGCTTCATTAGAAAGTGTTTATACGCTACCTGTTAGTTTAATAAATCAAAATTAAAATCAAAAAAACGCTAGAATGTAGCGATATAATAATCATTACATTCCAGCGTCTTTTTATAACATCTTATGCTTTTTCATTCTTTGTTCGAAAATCCCGTTAATCAACTCTGTCATTTGTTGTTTTTCTTCTGCGGTTGGTTCACCATCTTCAAAAGCCTTGTATAAATCAGGATGTTCTCTAGCGATTAACTTGCAAGTGCCTTCAACAGCATGCTTGCGAAAAATTTTTGGAATCTTGTTTAGATATTCTTCCTTGACTAAAGCAATAATCTTTTCGTTTGTCATCATTTTTACTATACCTTTCAGTTGATTTCTAAATATTTTAAATATTAATATGGATTTACTTGTAAAATCAAATCATAATATCCAAAGAAGGAAACATCCCTACCACTTCATTCAGTAAGGATGTTCTCCATATTTTTATTCAAACTTCCAATCAACAGTCCGCTTAAATTTTTCACCAGGTAAAAGCGTGATGCGTCCCAAATCATCACCTTCTGCTGGCGGCACTTGAGCTTCAAACGTAATCCCACAATATGGACCAAAGTCAGCTGTATACTTGCCGGTGTGGTCAAAGCCATTACCAGTGTACAGAATCAGAGATGGCGCATTAGTCGTGACCGTTAACTTGTGCTTGCCTGAAGTCAGAACTGCACCCGGCTGATTACCGTTCAAGATAAATGGATGATCCATTCCATCGCGGTTCTTAATTTGCGGATCATCAGCTTCCAATGCATCCCCAACTCGCTTCTTCTTTCTAAAATCGAATGCTGTTCCATCAACTTTTTCCATACCACGATCAGGCAAGCCAGTCTCATCAACTGGAATATAATAATCAGCATTCATTTGCAGTTGCAAGTCATTAATCATTTTCTTTTCACCTAATGTGAAGAAAGTATGGTTAACCGGATTAAAAATAGTCAGCTTATCACTCATGGCACCCAATGAATAATGCAGAATATTGTTATTATCTAACTCATAACGAGCGTGTAATTTTAAATTACCAGGATAATCATTATGCCCATCTGGATCAAAAAGTGTTAAATCAACACGAGCACCTTTTTCATTACAACTAGGTCTAAAATTCCAAATTTCAGTATCAGTCCCAATACCACCATGAATGTGGTTAGGCCCTTCATTGATTGGTAATTGATGTAATTCTAAGCCGTGCCGCCATAAACCTCGTCTCACTCTTCCGGCAATACGTCCAACCGTACCGCCTAGATAATTACGCTCCTTGTCGTAATCTTCTGGCTTATCCAGTGACAAAATCATATTCTCACCATCAAGCAACACCTTTTCCAATGTAGCACCATAGTTCAATACCTTAACTACCATACCGTGATCATTCTCTAGTGTGATTTCACAAAGATCTTTATTATCTTTTCTGCCATATTTTCTAAAACTTGTCTTCATACTCTTGCCCTTCTTTTGTATTCGCTTTCATAAATATTATAAATTATTTAACCATCAGAATATATGAGTTACCGCTAACAAAAAAACGAGATCCAACAGATCTCGTTTTACACATTGATGAGTTAAATCTGCTTAGTTAAAGCGGTAATGAACTTATCCCAGCCTTCATCGCCATCTGCATTATTCTTGAAAACACCAGCATCTTGCAATACTTGTTCAAAGACTTCAACTAAAGCTTGCTGCATCACAGCGTCAACATTCTCGGCAGTAATATTCTGCTCTGCTTTAATTTGATCGGCCCATTCTTTGTGGCTAATAGCCATCTTATTATCTTGGCCCAACCAGTATTTTTTAACTTCTTCAAGTTCACTCTTTAACCGACCTGGCAAAATAGCACGGCCCATTACTTCGATCAAGCCAATATTTTCCTTTTTAATATGCCACAATTCTTTATGTGGGTGGAAAATACCTAACGGATAATTTTCACTAGTGTTGTTGTCACGCAAAACTAGATCAAGTACGAAGTTCTTGCCTTCACGGTGCATAATTGGAGTCACAGTATGATGACGTGTTTTACCATCAAAAGCCTTAATTTGACGAGCAGAATCTGAATAATGATCCCAGAAATTAATAATTTTAGCGCCCAATTCAATCAAACCTAACGAATTATCGCTAATCAAGCGCAAGTCGCTCATTGGCCAATCAACAATGCCAGCAACCACTTCAGGATAATCATCAAAGACTACATTTTTCTTAATCTTAGCTTTCATCATTGGAAAAGTATGACGTCCGCCTTGATAGTGTTCATGTGCTAACATTGACCCACCAACAATTGGCAAGTCAGCATTTGAACCAACAAAATAATGTGGTAACGTCTTTTCAATTTCAACCAAATTAATCAAAGTTTGTTGGTTGATGACCATTGGAATATGCTTTTGATCTAAGAAAATACAATGTTCATTGAAGTAAGCATATGGTGAATACTGAAATCCCCAAGGGCGGCCACCAATATTCATGCGAATAATTCTCAAATTTGAACGAGCATTTTTGCCATATCCACCAAGGTAACCCTCGTTTTCTAGACAAAGTGCACATTGAGGATATTTCTTACCAGTTGCATGAGCTGCTGCCGCAATTGCCTTAGGATCCTTTTCCGGTTTAGACAAATTAATTGTAATTTCTAAGCCATGTTCTTTAGAGCTGGTCCCTGAGAATACAACATTCTTGGCAATTGCTTCCTTTTTGACATAATTGTTGTTTTCGCAAAGTTTATAAAACCAATCTGTTGCTTTTTCAGGTGATTTTTGCATTTTTTGCCAAAAGATGCCATTAGTTTTAGATGGTGTTGGCGTTATCAAGTCGTATAGTTGATCATTCAAAACTTCACGTGAAGTAACATCATCCGAAATCTTTTTATTTTGCACGGCTAAATCAACTAATTGCTTAACTGAAGTTTGTTCATCATTAGCTTCAACGCTACTTGCCTCATCGCCAACTAAAGCGCGAATTTTGTTAATCACATATACGCGATCGAGCGGCTCATACGCTCCACTATTAATAACTTCATCCGCAAATTTTTCAATAACTTTCATACTTATCCTCTTGTCTGATTAAATTCTCTTAGTTCCATCAACAATTTCCGCATCATAGAAGCTAGCATCGTAACCGACCTTGTCGCGGTAAATCTTGCCAACATTTTTCTTAAATGCCTCAGCTTGGTCTTTCTTGACGATTGCAATGGCACTACCACCGAAGCCACCGCCAATCATTCTTGCACCCAAGACGCCAGGTTGAGCCCATGAAGCTTCAGCTAAAGTATCTAGTTCTTGACCAGTTACTTCATAATTGTAATGAAGTGAAACGTGTGAAGCATCAATCAAACGTCCCAATTTTTCCAAATCTCCATCTTGCATGGCCTTTGTTGCCCGCAAAGTTCTTTGGTTTTCACTAACAGCATGACGAGCACGCTTAATTTCAGTTTCATTATTAATCAGGTAAGCATATTCATCAAAAGTATCATTATCAAGCTCACCTAAAGTCTTAATATCTAACTTAGCCTGCAACTTCTTCACTGCATCATGACATTCACGAACACGATCATTGTAAGCAGAATCGGCTAAGGTATGTGGCTTGTTAGTTGCCATAATAATAATTTCGTAATCGCCTAAAGCGAGTGGCTTATACTCATAATCTAATGTATTGCAATCGAGGAAGATAGCACTATCTTTTTTACCCATAATGCAGGCAAATTGATCCATAATCCCTGAATTCAAGCCAACAAATTCATTCTCTGTTCTTTGACCCATCTTGGCTAAAGCAATCCGGTCAACATCTAAGTTAAATTCATCCTTTAAAATGATGCCCATTAGCATTTCAATGGCAGCACTTGATGATAGCCCTGAACCTGATGGTAAATTGGCTTTGATATAAAGATTAAAACCATGATCAATGTTGTCATATTTTTCACGTAAGTACGTAATCATGCCCTTGAAGTAGTTAGCCCAAAAGCGATCATCTTTCTCAACAGTTGTGTCGTCAATATCGAATTCCACGATATCGCCATCAACATTGCCAGAAAACAAGCAAACTTTTTTATCCTCTCTTGGGCCGTAAACACCATAAACACCCAAACTAATTGCAGCTGGGAAAACATGACCACCATTGTAGTCAGTGTGTTCACCGATCACGTTGATTCGACCAGGTGAGAAAAAGACATCCTTACCTTTTTCACCAAAAGTTGTCTCATATTCTTTAAGTAATTCTTCCTTATTCATTGTTTTTACCTCAAATTCGTTCTGTAATCGTTTTCAATTATTAGTATATCTCTTCAGTTTCTTTTAGTAAATAGTTTACTCAAATAAATAAAATATTTATTCGAAATCTAACTTTATTTTCCTAGAAATACTTTTATTGTCCTATAACTACTATTCAAATATAATAAATATAAGAATAAATCCTATGAACGGTCGGCTCATGGTTAATCTGATATTTCACTAGGATGTAAGGGCCAAACAGGTGGCAGACACCAGAATAAACCGACCATGATGAGTTCGTATATAAACGTGAACTTATTTTTTAACATAATTACAAAAAAGCATCATTTAACAATTTCTCTGTTGAATGATGCTCTTTTAATTCTAATTATTTAACCAACACTTGCACATCCCAAGCCTTCATTTGTTTATGAGCTGGCTGATTAGTCAAAATATCCTGATACCCAGCAAATTTTTCTGGCAATTCACGTTCATCATTACTCATATTCAAAACGAAGTATAATTCCTTGCCATCTTTAGTAATTCGCTTCGTCACTTCAAGCTGATTGCCAGCGGCCACTAACGATTCAATGTCAGCAGCCAAGACAATATGATTGAACAATTGAGTTAAACCAGCATGATCCAGTTTAGTACCAACATACCAAGCTTTACCTTGACCATATTGATTTTCAGTAATGGCGGCAGTGCCTTGATAAAATTCATTAGCATATTTCGCCAACACTTTAGCAGTTTCAGGGTGAATCAAGTCGCAGACTAAACCAGCTTCATAATTCTGATCCTTTAATGAAACATAAGTCTTGTGACCTGGCACTACTGCGTCGCTTTCTTCAACCCAAATGCCAGTAACATCCTTCAGCGGACCAGGATAGCCGCCCAGATAAACATTGTCGCTTTCATTAACCATGCCCGACATGTAGCTGGTAACGAAATCACCACCATTTTTAACATAAGCATTGATCTTGTCAGCCAAGCCAGTTTTCACCATGTATAAAACCGGGGCAACCACTAAGTCATATTGACTGAAGTCATCATCAACGCTAATTACATCAGTTGGAATATTTCGTTCATAAAACTGGCGATAATAATGGTTCAGTATAAATTCTTGTGTAAATAGAAATTAGATAACAAAAAAAGAAGGGTT
>NZ_PCYV01000028.1:0-31723 GCF_002553785.1 Lactobacillus sp. UMNPBX15 | reverse complement strand
ATACGAGAAAGGAACTCCTTTTTCTAATGTTTAAAGAAATAAATTTAAGGAATCATTCATCCTTACACAAACTATTTTACAGTCTCGTAAAGTTGCCAGAGGCATATTAGCATTTATATTTATATTTTTTACGGGCTGGTCTTCTGCAAGATTAATGGTACAGCCAGAAAGATTTAACTCAACATATGACTACCTTATTTTGGGAGGATTTAGTCTAATTTTAGGTATTTTGGAACTTTATAGGTTAATAAATAGTAAGTAACTTATAGAATTTCAATTAGTAAAAATGCGTTAAAACGCAAGTGATGCAGTAGCTGATATATTAAAAAATGTATGAGAAGCTAACAGGTAATGAGGAAAAGTAATGATTGTCTATACCAAATATAAGTTTAGTGGTGAAGTTTCTTATTCTAGATTTATTGAACTCGAAGAAATAAAAGATCGTAAATATAGTTGTTTGGGACAAATGACACGAGTGACTATAAGAGGTGGTAAAACTTATGCAGGCTTCGCTGATGAACCTTATTTATCAGGTAAAGGCAATTGTTTAACTTTAAAATGGTACGATATCGATTATGATACTTTTCGTTTAAGAAGTAGTAACATGGTCACAATATTCATTCCTTTGGATATAATCATAGGAATTGAATCGATCCTGTACAGTAATCCGCGTTGGGGACATCCACCAATTAATGAATTTATTTTTAGTGATACTCTACGACAAAGATTGATGAAGTTGCATGATAAGAATGATTCATCTAAAAAGAATAATTGAGCAGCAGTGAAAAGCAACCGATGATGCTTTATCTCACGACTTATTACATGTCTTGTGCTCACTATTATTAAATATAAGGCTGCAACAATAATAATTATTTTCTTCTTCAAGAGTTATACTTATCGCATAATTAATTATCATTATCTACATAATAATAATATGGCCTTGTTGTGTACATTGAGAGCGGTCTGTATAATATCTTTCTAAGATATGTTTTTATAATACGGAGAGAATTTAATGAGAAGAGAAAAAAGCTTACGCGAACTAAGAAATGAATTATACAGTGGCTATTTTGTTTGCGTTCTGTTCTTATGTGGAGTAATTTTTCGTAATGCAATTTCTTGGGAGTGGTTACGAGTCGGAATTATATGTGGATTTGTATTGGTATTATTTGACTTGGTATCTTTACAATATAAGTTTTTAAAATTAAAAAAACTACATTCTAAAAAGGATAAAATTGAGTAAGATAATCAATAAAATGGATCTCTTACAAACTTGAAATTCTCAGAGCGTTAATCTTCAGATTTTAAGTTTATATATAAGAAAAGCGATGCTTTTTTGTACAGTTATATATTTTTAATATTGTGGAAAAATTGGGGGGAATATACTTAAATTAAAGGAACTTTTGCAACTTTATAAATGTCTTTTTGTCTATGATTATGGAAAGAAAAATAATATCTCAAAAGGAGAAAGTTTAGTAATATAGTCAATTTAAAATAGTTACAGAAAATAGAGGTGAGCAGTATGCGTTTGATAGTAATCCGGCATGGTGAAAGTGAAGCAGATGTTTTAAAAGTATGTGAGGGCCGAGCAGATTATAATTTAACAAATAAAGGGCATCAACAAGCGGAAAATATGAGTAGACTTATTTCTGAAGAATATAAGATAGATAAGATCTATACTTCATCTTTAAAACGAGCGGTTCAAACGGCAGAGCATTTAGCCCAAAAGTACAATTTATCATTAATAAAAGAAGATATGCTAAAAGAATTTGATAATGGGTTACGTGCAGGACTCCCTTTTGATGAAGCATATAGCAAATATCCAAATGTTAAAGTTCCAATTTATTCTTCAAATTACAATCAAGAAAGCGAACTTGATTTTAGAATGAGAGCGGAGTATATTCTTTCAAAAATTATTAGTGAAAATTCACAAGATGCAACTATAGCCATTGTTTCTCATGGTGGAATGATAATGCGGTTGTACCAAGCTTTTTTGAAGTTACCAATTGATTCAAACATAAAGTTTACTACTGGTGATGCTTGTTATCATGAGTGGGAGATAAAGGATAAACAAAGATTTATTAATTGTGCGAATCGTAATCCTCTTAACGTAGTAGATAGATTTTAAGATTGAAAAGTAGAAACAATATGGCAACTCTAATAATACGTAAAATTAATAATGCTGAAGAGTATATTGAAGCAAGTGCCTTGCTTCAAAAGACGTGGCAAAATGCTTATAAGAATATTTTGCCTACTGATAGGTTAATGCAATTGCCAGCGGATTATTGGGAAAATCGTATTCAAAGAAAAAATAGACATAATTTAGTAGCTATCAAAGATAAAAAATAATAGGCATTGTAAGCTAGGGTCCCAATCGTCAAGCCAATTCTCAAACGCAAAATGGAGAATTAATGTCCATCTATGTTTTACCTGAATATCAAGGTAAGGGGATTGGAAAAAAAACTACTATTAAGGGCAGAAGATGAGTTAAAAAAGAAATGGTCAGAAGCAACTTTATGGGTATTAAAAGATAATAAAGCTGCAGTAAGATTTTATGAGCAATGTGGATGGAAGATGACCGATAATTCGTTTAATGCTGAAATTTTAGGTAAGGAAGTAGCATTGATTCAAATGAGTAAGTCTTATAAGTGAGATTATTAATTAATGCATCGCCGCGAAAAGCGATGCTTTTTTTGTGGAGGTTACTATGCACATATAAACATCTAGTACAAATAATATATTCTACAACTTCTAAAAAAACTTAACCAATTTACATTTTAAGCAACTTTTTCTTAAATTGTTTTTTACTTGATAACCATATTTTGTTCAAACTATTCGCGTATTCTATTACTCAATCGATAGGACGAACAAAGAAAGGAATTATCAAGATGAAGAATAAAAATAAAGTTAAACTACTAACAATAGCAACATTGCTTACTACTTTTTTAATCAATACAGGAATTCAGTCATCTAATCAAATAGAAAATAATACTGCACAAGCAGCGACAAATAAGAAAAAAACTAAACCATCGGGGCAAAAGCCTAATGGTAAGTCTGGTAAGGGTGGTCCAAATATTCAATCATATGATTATAAGGGTACTTTAAAAGCTTCACTTAATGTAAAATCTGGTACTACTAAGGTTGGCAAGAAGACAATTACTAATAACAAGACTGACCAAAATGTAGCTCTTGTACAAAAGAATGGTAAATTGAGTTTAGATGGTACTAAACTGAAGAAAACGGGCAATTCTAAAAATGATGATAGTGCTAATTTCTATGGTTTAGACTCAATTTTATTGGTAAACGGTAAAAATGCGGTTGTGACAGTTAAAAATGCTACTTTAACTTCTAAAGCAACCGGTGCCAATGGTATTTTTGCTACTAATAAAGGTACCGTTAATGTATCAAATACCAAGATTAAGACTACAGGAAAAGCCAATTCAAGAGGCTTAGATGCAACTTACGGTGGTAAGATCAATGCCAATAAGGTAAAAATTTCAACTAAAGGCGATCACTCTGCAGCTGCTGCAACCGATCGTGGTGGTGGTACAGTCAAAAATTCTAAAGTAGCTACCAAGGGTACTGGTTCACCATTAGCATATTCAACTGGTACTATTAATTTCAATAATGTAACTGGTACAGCTAGCGGTAGTCAGATTGCTGGGATGGAAGGCTACAATAAGATTTATTTAGTCAATTCCAATTTGACGTCAACTAATAATAAGCTCTCAGGTTCTGACCCAATTAAGAATGGTGTGATTATTTATCAATCAACTTCTGGGGATGCAGAAACGTCATCAAGTAAGAGTGCAGATTTCCAAGCTAAGGACTCTACTTTAAAAACCGCGATTACAAGTGGTGCCATGTTCTATGTAACCAACACTACTGGCAAAATCACTTTAGAAAATACTAAACTGAATTTCAATAATAGCAAAGTAGATTTATTAAATGTAGCCGGTAATAATTTTAATGGTTGGGGTACTAAGGGCAAAAATGGTGGTCATGTAACTCTGATAGCTAAAAACCAAACCTTAAAAGGTAATATTGTAGTCGATAGCATTTCAAGTGCTAATGTGAAGTTAACAGATGGTTCAACTTACACTGGCAAAACTAGCATTGTAGCTAATAAATATGCTACAAGTTCATCCAAGAGCAAGATGCCATTGACTATCAGCGTTGGGTCAAATTCAAAATGGATAGTTACAGGTAACTCAACTGTCACAAATTTAAATTTAGCTGATGGTGGTGAGATCGTCGATTCTCAAGGAAACAAAGTAACAATTATTGCTAATGGTAAAACTGTTCAAAAGGGTACAAGTTCCTATGCAGTAACAGTAAAAGGAAGCTTTACAACTAATTAATAATAAAATCTCTAGATAATCTATTCTCACTAAACAGATTCATTTTCAAGCAGTATCAACTTGCAAAAAAACTATAACTTAAATTTTTCTTCATTAAGGCATTCAATAGAGTGCCTTTTCTTTTTGCAGAATAATTATTTCCTGGGTAATATTTGACGAAAAATGATATTTTTTGATAAATTAGGAAATAATCAGGCAAATAAAGGAGTGGGACAATAATCATGCAAATTAGAAAATACCAAGAGTCAGACTTTTCGACATTATGTGAAATACATGATCCAGTCAGAAAACAGGAGCTTGCAGCGGCTAATTTAACCGCAGCATTTATCCCATTTAAAATTGCATCTCAAAAAGAGGGACTATTTGACGATTATCAAGTATATGTTGCTCAAAAAGATAAGACTACAGTGGGTTTTGTAGCCTTCAATGATGAAGAGTTAGGATGGCTATATGTAAAACCAGAATATCAGCATCAAGGAATTGGCAGTCAATTAATCGATTTCGCAATAAAAAATGCAAGAAGACCGTTCTATTTAGAAGTACTAGAAGGAAATCCTGCACAAAAATTATATTTAGCCAAAGGCTTTAAGACTATTCAACACGAAAGTGGTAAGATGCCAGGCAATGAGAGCTTTCATGTTGAAGTAGATTTAATGAAATATGAAAAATGATTGGGTTTGATCGCCCAATCATTTTTTATTACAAACTATCTTGAATATTATCGGCTAGGTAATTGTAGAGCATACCCTTCTTTAAGGCACTAGTGTCGGCCCCTAAGGCTTCGGCAATTGCATAGGCAAAGGCCCAAGCGGTAGCAGGACCACGGCTTGTTAAAACTTTATGCTCTTTATCAGTAACGGTGATTTTCTCTGAAAAATGAGCACTTGGGGCATCTTTTAAGCATTCTTCTTCAATGCCTGGATAACAAGTGAAGTCCGCATCTGCCAAAACACCATAGCGAGCAAGAGCGCGTGGAGCAGCACACATTGCGGCATCCCACTTGCCAGTTTCATGACGCTTAATCATCAGATCACGTAATTTTTCATTATCGCGTAAGTTAGCAGAACCAGTCATGCCTCCTGGAAAGGCAACCAAATCATAATCTAATAAACTGTCATCTACAACCTTGTCACAAGTGATTTCAATATGATGGTCACCATCTACTTTTTTACTTATTAAACCTACCATATCGCATTCAACATTAAGTCTACGCAATACGTCAACAACGCTTAAACCTTCGACTTCTTCGCAACCGTCTGCAAATACTACAGCAACTTTTGTCATAAAATCATCCTTTCTATAACTATTTTAATTATCTACTTACATTAGATCTAAGTAAAATGAAAGATCTGCTAATTTGCTTAAATGAAGAGTAGGATGAGGTGAAATTGGTATCTTGTCTTTTTTAGGTGCCAGCCATAATGATTTTAGATTGGCATTTTCTGCACCTTGAATTTCTTCATCCAGATTAGTTCCAATTACTAAAACTGTGTCTGGATCAATATCTGGATTGTCTTTCAGAATCTTAAAGAAAATATTTTTGCTTGGCAGCTTGTCCGTAAAATCATCGGCGAAATAAGCATTGTCAAATGAAGAAAGCAATTCTGTAGGTGCAAGGCGCGGTTCGATTTGAGTGCGCTTTTCTTTAGCAAACAAAATCAAATGCAGCTTGCCACTGACTTCATCAATAAAGTCGATGGCGCCCTTGACTAACATGGTTTGATCCTTCATTGCATCATCAAAAACAGTTCGCGTTTTAGAAAGATCTTCTTTTAAAAATGTAGATAAAGCTAAATCGATTTGATCATCGCTAGATAAATTTTTAAATTCTTTTTCTAAGCTAGTGTAGCGTAGTCGCTCAGCTGGTCCCCAGTCTAATCCATAATGTTTTAAAGTTTGCCGCAGCGCAGTTTTTTCTGCTAATTTTTCATTTAATAAACTGCCTTCTGGAATGAAAATTAAGGTTTCAAATGTAGCCATGAATAAACTTCCTTTGTGTTAGTTCCTATTAGAATTATAATGAACTAGACAATTTTAGGAAAGGAATTAAAAAATGACAATCTGGACCGTAATTTTCTTATTATTAGGTGGTGTTGCAGGTGGCTTATTATCGTCAGTGGCCTCAATGGCATCACTTGCATCATACCCAGTTTTGCTAGCAGTAGGAATTCCACCAGTATTTGCTAATGTAACTAATGATGCGGCGCTAATTTGGACTAGCATCGGTTCAACTGTATCTTCGACTAAGGAATTAAAAGGACATTGGAAGCAAGTTTGGTTCTATACCATTTTTACAGTTGTGGGATCAATTTTGGGTTGTATTTTGCTTCTATCTTTTCCTCCAAAGATTTTTGAAAAAGCAGTACCGTTCTTTATTGCTTTCTCAGGATTGATGATTATTGTTTCTGGGAAACATCATAGTTTAAATACTAAGGCGCAACCAACATGGCTTAAAATAATTTATTTTATTGCACTTTTAATTATGGGGATGTATACGGGTTACTTTGGTGCAGCTGGTGGAGTCATCGTACTAGTACTTTTAACTTATATTACTAATGATCGATTTATTGTTATTAACGCTATTAAAAATGTGATTTGTGGTTTTGCCAATTTGGTAGCCTTAATTATCTTTATGTTTACTTCGCATATTTATTGGCTTCAAGCGATTCCTTTGGCAATCGGGATGTTTATTGGTGGTTATATTGGGCCAGCTATTTTAAGACGAGTACCGGAAAAGCCAGTTCGAATTTTCATTGCAAGCTTGGCCTTCATTCAAGCCGGTTACTTCTTTTATACGGCATACCTGCAATAAGTTTGGTACAATATTAAGCAATGAAAAGGGGGCTAAGGTTGATGGCAACAGAAGTTTATTTGGTACGTCATGGTGAAACAATGTTTAACCAATTGGACAAAGTTCAGGGTTGGTGCGATTCTCCTCTAACCGTGAAGGGGATTAACGATCTAAAGAGAACCGCTAAGGCCTTGAGTCAAGTTCACTTTGATAACATGTATTCATCAGATTTGAAGAGAGCAATTGATACCGTTCACTTGATGAAGGATGCTAATGTGGTCTCGGATATTGGTAAAATTAAAAAGCTGCCTGAATTTCGTGAGGTCTTCTTTGGAACTTTTGAAGGCGATGATATTAACCAGACTTGGGAGCAAGTAGCACTAGCCGCAGGAATTGGCCATGAAGATGATGTAACTAAGATCATCAATCAGGTAGGCTTGCGCAAATTTCGTGCAGCAACAAAAAAGGCTGATCCGCGTCATTTAGCGGAAAATCAGGATGAGTTAGATGAGCGGATGGTACGGGCAATTGACGTTTTGCGCGATTTAACTAAAGATGAACAAAGAGTTTTGTTAGTTAGCCATGGTGACTTTATTAAAACTTTGTCCATAAAATATTGGAATAAGAGTAATGGCAAAAACGATATTGTTTTTCCAAATAATGGGAGCGTTACTCGTGGAATTTTGCACGATGACGGTTCATTTGAAATTGTTGATTATAATGTAGATGCTGAAGAGCTATAAAAGTCCTACTGCCGAAGTAGGGCCTTTTTTGGTACACTGATAACGAAAGGAAAATATTTTATGAATAAAGATCATACAACTAAGCGTTATGTCTTCGTAACTCTACTGAATGTTGTTATTACTATTGCTGAATTTATAGGTGGTATTTTTTCAGGTTCATTAGCACTGCTTTCAGATGCAGTTCATAATCTGAGTGATGTTGGTGCAATTATTTTATCTTTTGTGGCGCACCTGATTAGTCGCAAAAGTCGTAATCAGTTTAAGACCTTTGGTTATGAAAGAGCTGAAACTTTAGCCGCTTTTACTAATGGCGTTATCTTGATCGTGATCAGTGTGGTTTTGTTTGTTGAAGCAATTCAACGTTTCTGGAAGCCGGAACATATTCACGGTGGCATTATGCTGATTGTCTCGATTATTGGGCTGGCTGCCAATATTATTTCAATGCTAGCAATGCATAGCGATTCCAAGGCTAATTTGAATGTACGGTCAACTTTTATTCATATGTTAAGTGATGCCTTGTCCAGTGTAGCGGTTGTAATTGGTGCGATCTTCATTTACTTCTGGAACGTAACTTGGCTTGACCCGGTTTTGACTATTTTAGTTTCAATCTTTGTTTTGCATGAAGCTTATGAAATTACAATGAAAGCAGCCAATGTTTTGATGGAATCTAATCCTGATATCGACTTGAATGAAGTGAACAAGATTGTTTTATCGTTCCCCATAGTTCAAAATATCCATCATGTCCATGTTTGGCGCTACAGCGATGACTTTATTATGATGGACGCGCATATTAATGTAGCCCCAGGATTAAGAGCCGATGAATTAGAGCAGCTATACCAAGATATTGGACAGGAGTTACAAAAAGAGTTAGGTATTAATCATATTACCTTACAAGCAGAGTGCGAGCGTGGCAGAAAAGACAAGATGATCGTTCCAGGCCACGGTATTAACGAAGATTAGGTGAAAGAATGTTTAATGTTAATATTTTTACAGCGATTATTGTATTGATTATGGGTATTTATGACATGTCCTATGCTTTTAATAGGCGTAAGCAACCTACCAATAAAGGCGGCATTAGAGCCTTTATGGCTTTAGGAATTATCTTCACGATCGCAGGAATTGTTATGATCGTTAGAGTATTAATGAAGTAAGGAATCTTAGAATGGCTAAATTAGTATTAGTTCGACATGGCGAAAGTGTGGCAAATGCTGCCAATGTTTATACTGGCTGGAACGATGTTCCGTTGACTAAAAAAGGTGAAGAACAAGCAGAAAAAGCTGGTGAATTGATTAAAACCATTTCGGATTTTGCTCCCACCCACATTCATACTTCAGTCTTATCCCGTGCAATTGTGACAGCAAATATAGTAGCCGATGTCTGCAATTTATTATGGCTACCGATGACTAAGACCTGGCGGCTGAATGAACGCCACTACGGTGCTTTAAGGGGCCTTAATAAGGACATTTCACGTAAAGTATTTGGTGTGGAACAAGTTCTATTGTGGCGACGTAGTTTTGATTCAGTTCCACCTAAGCAGGGGTCACCAATGATTGATCGCCGTTATAAGCATTTTGATCAGCATTTGATGCCACGGGCAGAAAGTTTACATCAAACTCAGAAAAGACTCATGCCATATTATTATGATCATATCGCATCTCGATTGATGAATGGTGAAGACCAACTGATCGTAGCCCACGGTTCAAGTTTGCGTGCTTTGATAAAAAAGCTAGAGCAAATTAATGATCATGACATCGTAAAACTGGAAGTTCCTAATGCGGAACCGATTGTTTATACTATGGATGAGCACTTAAAGATTATTAACAAACAAATTTTACGTAAATAATGTTAAAAATGCACCTTAGTGCATTTTTTTAATGCTCTAAATGAGGTTTTACACATATCTATGGTAAAATCTATTATGATTTCTAGTATATTTAGTTTGGAGTATTAGGCATGCGTAAATTATTTTTATTACGAGGTGCACCTGGCTCCGGTAAATCTTCTTTTATTGCTCGCCATCACTTAAATCCTTATGCGATCAGTCGTGATCAAATTAGGCTACTATTGGCGGATTTGACAGTTTACTATCAAGAGGATGCGGATGTTTTACACCAAGTCATTCCGCGGCACGTAACTGTGCGTACTGAGCAAATGGTGGATCACCTTGTAGAACACAAGATGGAATATGGCGAAACTGTTATTGTGGATGGGACGCATATCGTTCCAAGTGCGATTGAACATTTTAAGCCTTGGGTAGACAAGTATCACTATGAATGCTTTGTAGTAGATCTGATGGAACATACTACCTTAGAGAGTTTGCTTAAGCGTAATCAGACTAGAATGCATTACGATTGGGTTAAGCCTGAAGTGGTTAAGCAAATGTATCGTTCTTATGAAGCACATCCAGAAGTACCATACTGGGCACATAAAGTTGTGCCAAATCAGATGGATCATGCGTTGTCACAGCGTGAGACAAATTTAGATCGTTATGCTCATGTGATTGCGGTTCCTGACATGGTAGATGAAGAAGATTTTCCACATGTGCATATCTCGAACTTTTATTTTTCATTTAATGACAAGTTTACAGAAAAGTATGGAACTTATCGAAATGTAGTTTCAATTGCTAAAACTGAAGATGAAGCAGTTAAGCAGTTCAAGTTGCCATATTTTGTCTTTAAGTTTCATCACAAGCACTTTTTGATTTCAGCTTATCCAATTCGAAATGAGATGTTGGATCCGATCAGAAAGGTTAAGGGAGTTTGGACATATTCAACTGGTTTGTATAATGTAGCGGATTTTGTGAAAGAATTTCCGGAAAATAAAAAGCAACATGTGCATCAGTTCAACTTAAGTAAGTTAGATCCAACCCGCTTATTACATATTTGGTAAAAAAGACGTAGTTAGAACATTTTATCTAACTACGTCTTTTGTGTAATTTACTTATATTTTGTTTTACTTCAATTTGCCGGCCTTAGCTAAAACTTCTTTAGCCTTTTCAAGTGAATGGTGTTCTTCACGATAACGCTTGATGTCATAGCCATCAACATCGGTTAACTTGCAAAGTCTATCATCAAGGTCTTTGAATTCTTTTTCAAGATCCTTAATGACGCCTTCTTCATCTTCAACGTAAACATACTCATTTTCATCAGCTTTGGCATCAATCTTAGCATCGTATTCGCCGACTTTTCTAGCATGTTTCAAAATAGATTTAATATCCTTAATCGTTTCATGTTGTGCAGTACGGTGACGACGATCAGGTACTGAATCTTCAATTCTAGCAAGGTGACTTTCAGTATCCTCAATCTTCTTAGAAATTCTATCTAAAGCTTTTAATTGTCTTTTTGAATAATCTGTCATGTTTTATACCTCCTAGGTAAAATGATAAGCTCTACTAAATGCGCTTTCATTGTAATTAGTAACGAAGGTATAAGCGAGAATTAACACTTATGAATAAAAAGAGTTACGCCTTAAAAACGTAACTCTTAGAAGTTTTGGATTAATATTTAAAAGCTAAGGCACCCATTGGATCCCATGGCAATAATTGAATAGGATTGTTCTTGCCTTCGTCGTAAGCCTTCTTAAGATCTTCTGGCAAAATGTCCTTGTTGATAACTGCTTGGTAAACAAATGAATCAAACCATGAATCACTCATTACGAAGTAACCATTGAAGCCAGGCTTTTCGCCCCATGAGTTTTCAATCTTCCATTTGGTTGGCTTACCGTTAACAATATCAACACCTGTAATAACCATAGCATGGTCCATCATACTTTCGCCTGAATCAAGTTTGTCAGCCTTAGACATTGAGAAGTCAACATCGAATAGTTGATCGCGACGGTAAAGGTTAGTGTCAAGAAGTCCTGCACGACGTTCAGAATCTTTAACAACGTTTGAACCAAACCAAACAACTTCGCCGCTCTTCAATTGCTTGATGATGAGGTCTTTCATTTCATCAACCTTTAAGTTCAAGTGACGAACTTGACGGCCGCCTTCAACATTACCTAAATACTCAACTGAGAAGACCTTGTGGAAAGGCTTGTCTTTAGTTGGGGCATTGATTGTGGAAATGTGGTTAGCTAAATCCATGCCAACATATTTATCAAAGAATTCCTTAGGAGTAATATCTTCGTCAATATGGTAATTGTGGTCGTCATCACGATATTCAAAGTTAAACTTCTTTGGTGGAACACCAAGTGAAATTGCAAGAACACGGAAGACATCGTTTAACATTTCTTCTTTGCGAGCTTGTACTTCAGCTTCTGATTTACCAGCATTAACAAGTCTACGTAATTCAAGACCATCTTTACGAAGTAAAGTATTTAAAGTATCGTTTAATGCACTAGAGTTAGTAGCATTAGCAGTTTCTGGATAAACACTCTTAGGAACGATACCATATTTTTCAATAATACCGCAAAGCATGTCCCATTGACCGCCGTCTTGTTGAGGAGTCGCAAATAAGAATGAAACTTTACGATCGCCCAAGTCCTTATCAGCAGTTGCGATCACATTTTCAAAGAACCAGTTAGACTTTTCAAATTTATCCCAGAAGTTAGTGTAATTTTGAGATAATTCGAAGTCCTTTAACTTAAATTTCTTTTGTAATGGGTGACGCATAGTGTTTAAAGCACTGAACATCCAGCAGCGACCAGACTGCTTTTGATCGGCAGGGTTACCTGTATCAATTTCGATTGAGAAGGTTGGATCTAGGTCGATCTTAGTTTGTAAGTTTTGACTAGCTTTGTAGATACCGTTTTCTTGAGCAGCGTGACTAGCAACATCAAAAACAGGGTGGTTAGCTAAGTCTTGTTCAAATTTATTAATAGTATCATTGTTGATTTCTTTTACCATAAAAAAATCCTCCTTTATAAGTACTTAAATTAATTTTATCTTATTCAAAATGAGTCGTCTAATAATCTTATCGATTAAATGGACGATGATACCAAATTTTGTGAAATTGAGGATGCTGGGTGAAGTAGTCAATGATCATAGGATCAAGCGGCCAAATGGGTAAGTTAGTTTCTTGAGCTAATTGCCAAACTTTTTGCATTTGTTTTTCAAGCAAATCCTGACTATTAAATTGTGGATTAATAAAAAAATGGTTCATTATCCAGACATTACTGTCTTTGCGAGCGATTTTATCTAAGGTAACGCTAGATAATAGTATGTCTTCTTCATTTTTTATAGTGAAAATTTGGTGCGTATCTTGCTTATTCATAAAAAATTCCTTTTTAAAAAAATAATCTCATTTTTTTGCGTAATAAATAATAGAGAGCTATTTATTTTGTGTTGACTAAAAACATTGTAAAATAGATAACTGTCAAAATAAAAGATAAATGGAGCTTTGGAATGAAAACACGTGGATTTGAAGTAGTCAAAAAGTATCAAGATCAGGAAATTAATCTTCCTCGCAGACAGACCCTAGCCAGTGCAGGCTATGACATCGAAGCGGCTGAAGACATTACTATCCCTAGCATTTGGCGACTAAATTTTGTGCGAATTTTTAGGTTGATTAGAAATGGACACCAGCTGTATGAGCGCGACTATGAGATGGCGGATCAGATTTTAAAGCCGTTGTTAGTGCCAACTGGACTTAAAGCTTATATGCCAGAAGATGAAGTGTTGATTTTAGCTAATCGTTCATCTAATACTTTTAAGCGTAATCTAGCTTTGCCAAATGGGATCGGCGTTATCGATGCAGATTATTACAATAATCCTAACAATGAGGGCGAAATTTTTGTACAAATGATTAATTATGGCGTACGGCCCTTGCACATCAAGAAGGGAGACCGTATTGCTCAAGGCATTTTTATCAAATACTTGAAGACCGACGATGATGATCCAATTAGTCGAAAAAGAGTTAGCGGCTTTGGATCAACTAATGAAAAGAAGGGGGATTAATGGCTAGAGTAAAAACACAATATAAGTGTCGTTCTTGCGGCTATATTTCGGCAAGTTATTTAGGCCGCTGTCCTAACTGTGGTGCCTGGAATCAATTTGAAAAAGAAACTGAAGAAGTGCAAAAGCGTTCTACTAAGGCAACTGCTAGTCGTTTGATTCAGAAGACTGGATTAAATGAACCGGTAAAGCTGGATAAGATTAAAGCTGAAAAAGAAGAACGAATTGTCACTAAATCTGAGGAATTAAACCGCGTTTTAGGTGGTGGTATTGTGCCAGGCTCACTAGTTTTAATTGGTGGAGATCCCGGAATTGGTAAGTCAACCTTGATGTTACAAATTATGAGTGACTTATCTGAAAAATATAAGGTGCTTTACGTTTCGGGAGAAGAATCAGCTAACCAAATCAAATTGCGGGCTGACCGACTGGGTGTAGGTCAAAGTAATATGCTCTTATATCCAGAGACTGACATGCATGATATTCGCGAACAAATCAATGATGTTAAGCCTGACTTTGTTGTAATCGACTCCATTCAAACTATGAATGAACCAAGTCTTGATTCGATGACTGGCTCTGCCTCACAGGTTCGTGAAGTAACAAGTGAATTAATGAAAATTGCCAAGATGGATGCCATTACAGTTTTTGTTATCGGCCACGTTACAAAAGAGGGTGCGATTGCTGGGCCTAAGATCTTGGAACATATGGTGGATACCGTTCTCTATTTTGAAGGGGATGAACACCATTCTTACCGAATTTTGCATTCTGTTAAAAACCGTTTTGGAGCAGCAAACGAAATTGGAATGTTTGAAATGGTTAATGAAGGCTTAAGAGAGGTAACTAATCCATCATCAATTTTTCTGGACCAAAGACTACCTAATTCTACTGGCTCTGCTGTGGTGGTATCGCTTGAAGGAACTAGGCCACTTTTAGCAGAAATTCAGGCTTTGGTTACTCCGACAGCTTTTGGCTATGCTAAAAGGACCACGTCAGGTATTAGTTTTAACAAAGCTTCATTGCTGCTAGCGGTGCTTGAAAAGCGGGGAAACTTAATGTTGCAGAATCAAGATGTCTATTTGACTGCAACTGGTGGGATTAAATTGAATGAACCAGCAATTGATTTAGCAATTGCCATGGCAGTTGCATCCAGTTATACCGATAAAGAAATTTCGCCGACAGATTGTTTTGTAGGCGAAGTGGGCTTAACTGGTGAAGTTCGCCGAGTTGATAAAATCGATGCACGAGTAAAAGAAGCGGCTAAAGTAGGGTTTAAGCGGATCTTTATTCCACGGCATAATATGTATTCTGGATTAAAAGATCATGGCATTGAGGTAATTCCCGTTTCGAGTATTCCCCAAGCTTTAAAATTAGTTTTTGGCTAGCATTAATTGAATTCTTACTATATAACGAGTAAACTAAGATTGTTTGAATTTACTATTTTTTGAAAGAGGCATGAATTTTGGCTAAAGAAAAAATCCGTGTAAGATATGCACCAAGTCCAACTGGTCACTTGCACATTGGTAACGCACGTACTGCACTTTTTAACTATTTATTCGCTCGTCATAACAAGGGTACTATGGTCTTGAGAATTGAAGACACCGACCAAAAGCGTAATGTTAAGGGCGGTTCTAAGTCTCAAATGGAAAACCTTCACTGGTTAGGAATTGACTGGGATGAAGGTCCTGATAAGGGTGGCGACTATGGTCCTTATCGTCAATCAGAAAGAAAAGAAATTTACCAAAAGTATATTGATCAATTGATCGATGAAGGTAAAGCATATTACTCATACAAGACTGAGGAAGAACTTGAAGCACAACGTGAAGAACAACGTGCTGCAGGTGTTGCACCTCACTATACTTACGAATATGAGGGTATGACTGCTGATGAAATTAAGCAAGCTCAAGATGAAGCAAAGGCTAAGGGCTTAAAGCCAGTTGTTCGTATCCATATTCCAGAAATGGAAACTTATTCATGGGATGATATTGTTAAGGGACACCTTGAGTTTGAATCAGACACTATTGGTGGGGATTTCGTTATTCAAAAGCGTGACGGAATGCCAACTTACAACTTTGCCGTAGTTATCGATGACCACTTGATGAAGATCACTCACGTACTTCGTGGTGATGATCACGTTTCTAACACACCTAAGCAATTAGTTGTTTATGAGGCACTTGGTTGGGAACCTCCTAAGTTTGGTCATATGACATTGATCATTAATTCAGAAACTGGTAAAAAACTTTCTAAGCGTGACGAATCAGTTCTTCAATTTATTGAACAATATCGTGATCTTGGTTACTTACCAGAAGCTATGTTTAACTTCATTACTCTTCTTGGTTGGTCACCAAAGGGTGAAAACGAAATCTTTAACAAGCGTGAATTCATCAAGCAATTTGACCCTGCACGTTTGTCTAAGTCACCTGCTGCTTTTGACCAAAAGAAACTTGAATGGATTAACAACCAATACATCAAGAAGGCTGATCGCGACACTTTGCTTGATTTAGCTTTGAACAACTTGCAAGAAGCAGGTCTTGTTGATGAGCATCCAACACCAGAAAAGATGGAATGGGTTCGTCAATTGGTTAACATCTACTCAGTACAAATGTCATACACTAAGCAAATTGTAGACATGGCTAAGATTTTCTTTGAAGAAGCTAAGGATCTTTCAGACGAAGAAATCGAAGAAATCAAGAATGATGATGGCCGTGGTGTAATTGAAGAATTCAAGAAGCAATTAGACCTCATCCCAAGATTTACTTCAGTTCAAATCATGAACGCTATTCAAGCAACTCGTAAGGCTACTGGCATCAAGGGAAGAAAGCTCTTTATGCCAATTAGAATTGCTACCACGCGTTCAATGGTTGGACCTGGTATTGGCGAAGCAATGGAGCTTTTAGGTAAAGAACGTGTATTAGAACACA
Organism: Lactobacillus sp. UMNPBX15; assembly: GCF_002553785.1. Lineage (NCBI taxonomy): Bacteria > Bacillati > Bacillota > Bacilli > Lactobacillales > Lactobacillaceae > Lactobacillus > Lactobacillus sp. UMNPBX15. The sequence continues at coordinate 15,023 of NZ_PCYV01000028.1, read as the reverse complement.
TTGATTTAACCTTGAAGCAAATGAGTGCTAATAATCTTTAATTAGATAAATTGAAAAAGAGGCTGCAAATAAATGCAGCTTCTTTTTTCATCTGCTAAAATAAAAATTAGTTATTTTGACAGAAGGGACAAGTGTTAGCCGTGAGAGTTTATAATACACTGACGCGTAAAAAAGAAGAATTTAAGCCATTAGTTCCAGGACATATCAGCATGTATGTCTGTGGACCAACGGTGTATAACTATATTCACATTGGTAATGCCAGAAGCGCAATTGCTTTTGACACCATTAGACGCTATTTTGAATATAAGGGTTATGACGTTAAGTATGTTTCTAACTTTACTGATGTTGATGACAAGATGATCAACGAAGCGAGAGCTGAAAAAACGACTGTACCCAAATTGGCTGAAAAGTTTATCAATGCTTTTTTGGCTGATACGACAGCGCTAAACATTGAGCCGGCGACTTTGCATCCCCGTGCAACTCATGAAATTAATGACATTATCGCTTTTGTTAAAAGCCTAATTGACAATGGCTATGCTTATGAAGTAGACGGCGATGTTTATTATCGTGCCAAAAAGTTTAAGCATTACGGTCAGTTAAGTGATCAAAATATTGAACAGCTTGAAGAGGGTGCTTCAGAGCACATTAACGATACAGAACAAAGCCGCAAAGAAGATCCAATCGATTTTGCTTTGTGGAAGGCGCAAAAGGAACCCGATGAAATTGCTTGGGATTCACCATGGGGCAAGGGACGGCCAGGCTGGCATATTGAATGTTCTGTCATGAGTACCAAATATTTAGGCGATACGATCGATATTCATGGTGGTGGTCAAGACCTTGAATTTCCGCACCATGAGAATGAAATTGCACAAAGTGAAGCTAAGACCGGGAAAAAGTTTGTTAATTATTGGCTGCATAACGGTTTTGTAACTGTCGGTAAAGATCAGGAAAAGATGTCTAAATCACTGCACAATTTCGTAACAGTGCACGATATTTTAAGGGAAGTTGATCCGCAAGTACTGCGCTTCTTCATGGCTAGCGTACAATATCGCCGCCAAATTAACTATTCTGCTGAAAATTTAGCACAAGCAGCTACAATTTTAGATCGCTTTAAAAATACTTTGACTAATATTAATTACCGTCTAGCAGATGATACAGCTAGTGAAGAATCAGCCGAATTAGCACAGGCGATTATGGCAACTAACGAAAAATTTGAACAGGCGATGGACGATGACTTTAATGTCCAAAATGCTTTAACAGCTATCTATGATTTGTTGCCTGTAGTCAATGCCAACGCTAATGCTGCTAGAGCTGACAAGCAAGAATTGCAAAAGTTTAAAGAGAAATTAGCTAGTTGGTTATTAGTGTTTGGCGTGGATACTAATAAGCTTTGCGTTAAAAATGCTGGCTCCAATGACGATGAAATTGACGCTTTAGTTAAAAAGCGTGATGAGGCTCGAGCAAATAAAGATTGGGCAACTAGTGATCAAATTCGTGATCAATTAAAGGAAATGGGGATCACTATTCAAGATACCCCACAAGGAACTAGGTGGACTCGTGACTAAAATAAAAAAACTAACGGAAGAGGATGTTAATCCGGATACTTTAAATGGACAAACTTTAGCCTATTTAGGGGATGCAGTGTATGAAGTAATTATTCGCAGACACCTAGTTAAAGGCGGTATCGTTAAACCACAAGTATTGCAGCGTGAAGCGACTCACTATGTTTCAGCTAAAGCACAAGCTGCGTTGGTAACTAAGATGCAAGATGAAGAAATGTTAACGGATGATGAATTAGCTGCTTTTCGTCGTGGACGTAATGCTAAAAGTCATACTAAGGCTAAGAATACTAGCTTGAAAACATACCAATTATCAACAGGCTTTGAAGCAATGATTGGTTATCTTTATTTACTGGGAAAAAATGATCGAGTGGCAGACTTAAGCAAGTGGTGTATTGATACTGTAGAAGAGGACGGGCTGAAAAATTATGACTTCAAATAAAGATTTTGTCTTTGGACGCCATGCCGGACTTGATTATTTAAAAACACAAAGTGCCGACAAGATTAATAAGGTTTTTTTGCAACACGGTGTACAAGAAGAATTTGCTAATCAAGTTTATAGTTTAGCTAAAAAAAAGCGTTTAGTTGTTCAAGACGTGCCTAAAAATAAGCTTGATCGTTTGGTTGCTGGTGGCAATCACCAAGGTCTAGTTTTAGCAATTTCTAGCTTTGAATATGCAGATTTAAATCAATTGCTGGACAAGTATGATGCAGAAGGTAAAGAACCATTTTTATTAATGTTGGATTCTATTGAAGACCCTCACAATCTGGGATCAATTTTGCGTTCAGCCGATGCTACTGGCGTTGATGGGATCATTATTCCTAAGCGTCACGCGACTGGCTTAACTTCGGTAGTAGCTAAAACATCTACAGGAGCAATTGATTATGTGCCAGTAGCGCGCGTTAATAATTTAGTTCAAACTACTAAAGAACTGAAGAAACGCGGTTACTGGGTCTTTGGAACTGATATGGCAGGTACTGATTATCGTGAATGGAATGCCCAAGGCAAGACTGTACTGGTAATTGGTAACGAAGGTAAAGGCATCGCCCCATTACTTAAAAAGCAGATGGATCAAACTATTACTTTGCCAATGGTTGGTCACGTACAATCCTTAAATGCTAGTGTGGCAACCGGGGTATTGCTTTATCAAGCTTATAATAGTAGAAATCCATTAGTAAAATAAACAGAAAGTAGACAAAAGTGTGAGTTTTGTCTACTTTTTTAGATACATAAAGCTCATTTCTGTCCATTAAACATGTGTTTTCTTCTCAAACTCAGGGGATAGTCTGTATTCTTTGAGGTGGAGGATAAATTGAATGATTAATGAAGAGAAGCTGATTAAGAAAGTACGGGCAGGAGATGACCAAGCTTTAGAAAAATTGTTTCATTTATATGAGCCGTTAGTAAATTCAATCGTGAAGCAATTCTATTTGCATCATTATGATCGCAAAGATTGGGATCAAGAGGCAATGATTGTTTGTTATGAAGCAGCACTAGTTTTCTCGCCTCAAAAGGGAAAATTTAGTAGTTTATATAAAACTAAATTGTTTAATCATGCACGGACCTTGGTACGTTACAATATGGCACGTCGCAGGCAAATCTATAGTCAATCGATCCCGCTAGAAAAGGCGGACATTCAAGGAAGCGTGAATGAACCATGCCGCTCTGAATTATCGATTCCAGTTGATGAGACTTACAATAATTTTGTTAATAGCTTGTCACACGTTGAATTAATTGCATTATTAACCATAATTGGCGAGATAAGTACAGAGTATGCGATTGATCATCTAAATATTGAAGCAATGAAGCTGGTCAGAGCTCGAGCACGAACTTTACAGAAAATGCGGAAAGTGCTTTTTTGATAGCTGATCAAAAGAAAGTGCGGTATAATAAGTAATGTAGAATATTTTAGGAGGTAATTTAAGATGGCAGACGAAATTATTAAGACTGCATTGTTAGACCGTCACATGAAGGAAGCTTTTGACTGGAGTGATTCAGATATGCCAGTTAGAGATGCCCTTTGGGACTACTTTATGGAAAAGAATGGTAGAGATACCATGAAGACGGAAGAAGATATGCTTCCATTTTTGAAAGACTCAGACGATAAAATCGAAGCCTTCGTTAACGAAAATCTTAAGAAGTAAATCCGACTAAAAAACAATGTTCTACGCACCGTGGTCACGCATAGTTTTGACCACTAAGACAGCTACCTTCTCCGGTGGCTGTTTTTTTATACTAAAATTAAGAAAGAATTTTAAAGATGAAATATATAATTGGCATAGACATAGGAACTACTGCGACTAAAGGTGTGTTGTATGGCGAAGATGGAAGTGAAGTAGCTAAATTGGCAATTTCCTATCCATTGATTCAGGAAGAAGCGGGGCAGGCTGAAGAAGATCCACAGCTTATTTTTGACGCGGTACAGAAAATGATTTATCAATTAAGTCAGAAAGCATCTGGTAAAATTTTGGCAATTTCTTGGTCTAGTCAGATGCACAGCTTAATTGGCTTAGGTGAAAATAATGAGTTACTGACAAACAGCATTACTTGGGCAGATAATCGTAGTAGTGATGTAGTGCAGCGGGCAAAAAAGTCGGGCTGGGCAAGAATGATTTATCAGCAAACGGGGATGCCGCCACATCCGATGGCGCCAGTGTATAAATTGCTGTGGCTTAAAGAAGAACAGCCAACACTTTTTGCACAAGTAAAAAAATGGATTAGTATCAAAGAATATATTATTTGGCGCTTAACTGGAAAAATATTAACTGATACAACTATGGCTGCTGGCAGTGGAATGATGAATTTAAAAACGCTGACCTGGGATGAAAAGATATTGGCTCAGATTGGGCTAGATCAAGTTCAATTGCCGACAATTGCTGATCAACAATCTACTGTGGGTAAAATTATTCCAGAATATCGTGCTAAATTGGGTTTAAATGATGAAACTCAAATCGTTTTGGGCGCAAGCGATGGGTATTTGTCAACGATTGGTGTCGGCGTTTTGGATGAGAAAGATTTTGCATTGAATGTTGGCACTTCTGGTGCGGTTAGAGTAATTGCACCGAAGGCAATTGTTGATCAAAAGAATCGCTTTTTCTGTTACCCTGTTGACGCCAAACATTATTTGCTTGGCGGCCCTGTAAATAATGGTGGAATTGTGTTCGATTGGGCCAGAAAAACAATTTTTGGCCCAGATGAAACGGCAGAGGACGTCTTAAATGTGGCACAAACTGCTCCGGCTGGAAGTAATGGATTGTTGTTTCATCCTTATCTTGGTGGTGAACGAGCTCCAATTTGGAATGCTCAAGCACGTGGATCTTTTGTTGGCTTGACGCGAAATCACACTAAACCGCAGATGGCTAGAAGTGTTTTGGAGGGAATTGTTTTTAACTTGCTTGGCGCCTCTCAAGGATTGCTTGATCAAGTGGGACAGCCTCAAGCTTTACGTGTTACTGGTGGCTTTGTGCAAAGTGATTTTGTTAGACAATTAATCGCGGACATTTTTAACTTACCAGTGATTGTAATTAAAAATGAGCAGTGTGGTACCCTAGCAGCTATGTTTTTAGCTAAAACTGCATTAGAAGATAAGCCAGACCTGGAAAAGATTAAAAAGCGTACTGCCGAAAGCCAAGTTTATTTTCCAAATCCCCAAAATGTAGCGATTTATCAAGAATTGATTCTCGTTTATCGAAAAATTGAGCATGAACTTGAAGCCTCTTATGAAGATTTGGCTCAGTTTCAAGATAAGCATCCACAGAAATTTGAGTAAAACAAAAAAGACGCATTGCGTCTTTTTTTCATAGATTGATTAACTATTAAGCATTTTCAATATCTTCAACAATCTGATCAACTGTCATACGATTGTCTTTCAAAATTTCTTTCAAAGGTACTTGATCAGTATAGACACGTTTTTGGCCGTAGTTGAGTACTTTAATATCCTTGTCGCCAAGGTAGGAAGCTACTTTTTCACCAAAACCGCCGTCCAAAATATTGTCTTCAATAGTAACAATAACTTTGTTTTCTTGAGTCAATTTGTCTAAAGCGGCAGTGTCTAAAATATTAGCAGAAACTGGATTTACTAAGCTAGCACCTGTCTTTTCAGCCACCTTTTTACCTAGCATATCGTACATATCACCTAACGCTAAAACAGCAACATCTTTACCTGGTTTAATGTCGTACTTGATTTCTGAATAGTCAACAGCAGTAATTTCTTTACCTTCAGGAACATCTTTGGTAGGCATCTTAATTGCTACAGGGTGCTTCTTTTGCTTAATAGCCCATTCCATCATTGCCTTTTCTTCGGCTAAGTTAGTTGGAGCAAGGTAGATCCAGTTAGGCAAGTTAGAAATCATTACTTGATCAAACACACCTAGGTGAGTCTTACTTGTGCCAGAAATGCCACCACCAGCAACCATCATTACAACTGGTAAATTATTAGCGGCAACATCGTGTGATAATTGATCAAATGCACGTTGCAAGAAGGTTGAATTTTCAAATAAAACTGGAGTTGCACCTTCCTTAGCCATTCCGGCAGCGAAGGCAACGGATTCTTGTTCAGCAATTCCTACATCATGGTAGTTTTCAGGATATTTGTTTTTAATTCTGTCTAAGCCGAAAACGCCGGGAATTGCGGCATTGATAGCCATGATCTTTTCACCATTATTGATGTGATCTTCAAGAACATCGAGTGCAATAGAGCTAGCGGTCGGACCTTCAGGCATTGCTACTGTCGTCTTGTCAGTCTTTAAATCGAATGGCATTACCCAGTGGTGTGCTTCTTCGTTGTCGATTGCAGGTTGATAACCTTTGCCCTTGAGAGTGTTGATATGAAGCAAAATAGGGTGATCAACATTTTTAACTGCTTTAAAAGCATCGATCATTGATTGGATATCATTACCATCTGCGACATAACGGTAATCAAAGCCCATTGCAGTAAATGGATTTTCTTTGGTTTCACCATTAGAATCACGCAGTTTCTTTAAAGCAGTAACTAAGCCACCGACGTTATCATCAATTGACATTTGATTGTCGTTTACCACTACAACTAAGTTATGCTTTTCAATTGCAGCGTTGTTTAGCCCTTCATAAGCAAGACCACCGGTCATTGAACCATCACCAATTAAGGCCATGATGTTTTCATGTTTGCCCATTAAATCGCGTGCTTTAGCCATCCCAGTTGCTAAGGCAATTGAGGTAGATGTGTGACCGACGGCGTAATAGTCATATGGGCTTTCATCAGGGTTGCTATATGGAGTTACATCTTCATAGTGGTCTGGATCAAGCCAAGCGAGTGCACGTCCAGTTAACATTTTGTGCGGGTAAGTTTGGTGGGAAACATCCCAGACAATCTTGTCCTTTGGTGCATTAAAAACATAGTGATAAGCAATTGTAGCTTCAACAATTCCTAAGTCGGGACCTAGGTGACCACCTTCAGCGGCATCTTTTTCTAAGATTAGAGTCCTAATTTCACTGGCTAACTTTTCCATTTCTGGAAGAGATAATTTTTTTAAATCAGCAGGACCAGAAATTTTATTCAATAGATATTCAGGATGTTTATTCATTATTATGTCCTTTCTAACAAGTAGTTACACTTATTATAGATAAGCAAAAATCAAAATAAAAATATTTAGTTGTAATTGAGCTCGATTACTTTTAGTAATGTAAATCAGATTATTGACGTAGGAAGGGGCAACAGTATAAAATACTGAGTAAGTATGTGTTTTTATAAAAGTTTGGAAGTGAGATTATGGCAGTGAAAAAAGCAGCCTTAGCCTGCAGTGTTTGTGGGTCACGCAACTACTCAATCACCGCAAGTAAGAATCGCACTCAGCGACTTGAACTTCAAAAGTTTTGCAAACATTGCGGTAAGAAGACATTGCATAAGGAAACGAGGTAAATAAAGCTAATGATTAAGTTTTTTAAGAGTGTTGGTCATGAAATGAAATTGGTTAAATGGCCATCCGCAAAGCAAAATAGACGTGATACAGCAACTGTTATTACTAGTTCAATTTTATTTGCGGCATATTTAGGTGCACTTGACTGGCTCTTCACTTGGTTGACTCAAAGATTAATGTAATTGCTAGCAGAATTAGAAATTATCAGCGATTCATGCTATAATATTGACAGCTAAAAGAAAACCTCTGTGGGAGGTTTTTTTGTTTACCTAAAATTTAAGGAGAAAAATATGGTCGAAACAGCACAAAAGAAATGGTACGTTTTGCATACTTATTCAGGCTATGAAGACAAGGTTAAGTCAGACTTGTTGTCACGTGCACAAAGCATGGGGATGCAAGACTACATTTTCCGTGTAATGGTTCCAGAAGAAGAAAAAGTAGAAACCGTTCGCGGCAAGAAACAAGAAATTGAAGAAAAGATTTTCCCAGGATATGTTTTAGTTGAAATGGTAATGACTGATGAAAGTTGGTTCATCGTTAGAAACACACCTAATGTAACTGGGTTCGTTGGCTCACACGGTGGTGGCTCTAAGCCATCACCACTTCTTGATGAAGAAGTAACGCGTTTGCTTAAGAATCAAGGTCAACCTGCTAAGAAACCAGTAGCTAACTTTGATATTGGCGAATCAGTAACTATTACTGAAGGTGCATTTAATGGCATGGTAGGTAAGATTACTGATATTCAACCAGATAAGTACAAATTATACGTATCAGTTGACATGTTTGGTCGTGCGACTACTGCTGAACTTGATTATGATCAAGTTAAGAAGCTTGACGAAAACGAATAATATTTAGAATTTTTAGTTGTAATTGTACCCAAACGATGTTATTCTAATACGGTACGTTTATTATTGTGGGAGGAGAAAAAAGGAAAATTCTCCATTTTAACCGCATCACGGAATCAAGGAGGTTTTGACCGTGGCAAAGAAAGTTATTAACGTAGTTAAGTTACAAATCCCAGCTGGCGCTGCTACCCCAGCACCTCCAGTTGGTCCTGCATTGGGTCAAGCTGGTATTAACATTGTTGGTTTTACTAAGGACTTCAATGCTAGAACCGCTGACCAAAAGGGCATGATTATCCCTGTAGTTATTACTGTATATGAAGATCGTTCATTCGAATTCATTACTAAGACTCCACCAGCACCAGTTCTTTTAAAGCAAGCTGCTAAGATCCAAAAGGCTTCTGGTGAACCTAATACCAAGAAGGTTGGTAAGGTAACCAAGGACCAAGTTAAGGAAATTGCCGAGACTAAGATGAAAGACCTTAACGCTGCTGATATTGAAGCTGCCATGCGCATGGTTGAAGGTACCGCTAGAAGTATGGGTATTGAAGTCGAAGACTAATCCTGTTATTTAGGTAACAAATTAGGTGGGAGAGTTAAGAGAAGCTCGTTTGACCACATATACAAGGAGGAAATCACATGCCAAAGCATGGTAAGAAATATTTAGATGCTGCCAAGAAGGTAGACTCAAATAAATTATACTCAGTAGCAGAAGCTATGAAACTTGTTAAGGAAACTTCATACGCAAACTTTGATGCTACTGTTGATGTAGCTTACAACTTAAGCGTAGATCCTAAGCAAGCTGACCAACAAATTCGTGGTTCTATCGTTTTACCAAATGGTACCGGTAAGACCCAAACCGTTGTAGTATTTGCTGAAGGCCCACAAGCTGATCAAGCTAAGGCTGCAGGTGCTGACTTTGTTGGCTCAGATGACTTGGTAGAAAAGATCCAAGGCGGCTGGTTAGACTTTGACGTTGTAGTAGCTACTCCAATGATGATGGCTAAGGTAGGTCGTTTAGGTCGTATTCTTGGACCTAAGGGCTTAATGCCTAACCCTAAGACTGGTACTGTTACTATGGATATCGAAAAGGCTGTTAAGAATGTTAAGGCTGGTCAAGTTGAATACCGTGTTGACCGCCAAGCAGCTATTCACACTCCTATTGGTAAGGTATCATTCACTGAAGACCAATTAGTTGAAAACTTTGACGCATTACGCGACGTTATCTTACGTGCTCGTCCAGCTTCAGCTAAGGGTCAATACATTAAGAGTGTTGCTGTTTCAGCAACCTTTGGCCCAGGGATCAAGCTTGATCCATTAAACTTGGACTAATTTAAAATAGACTATTAAAAGCCTCGCTATTGCGAGGCTTTTTTCTATTCATTGACCTATTATTTTCGAACATGGTATCATAAATTGAACTTACAAATCTATATATTAAGGATAATGTCATGAAAAAGCATTCTATTGGAAAACTAGTCATTATGTTGGTGCTAATGCTAGCTTTTGTTACGGGCTGTGCTAATAATGGTTCTAAAATCACTATTGTTGGTTCAAGTGCAATGCAGCTTTTAGCAGAACAAGCAGGTAATGATTATCGCTTAAGTCATCAAGACAGCAACATTGTCGTGCAGGGTGGAGGATCAGGTACAGGATTGAGCCAGGTTCAAGCTGGTGCAGTCCAGATTGGAACCTCTGATGTTTTTGCCGAAACACAAAAGGGAATTGATGCCAAGAAACTTCGTGATTATAAAATTGCAGTAGTTGGTATTGTTCCAATTGTTAATAAGGGTGTAGGTGTGAAAAATGTTTCGCAAAAGCAATTGAAACAGATCTTCACTGGTAAATTAACGAATTGGAAGCAACTAGGTGGCAAAAATGAAGCCATAACTGTGATCAATCGTTCTAAGGGAAGTGGTACTAGATCTGCTTTCGAAGATATAATTTTACAAGGAACAAAACCAGTTAAGTCGCAAGAACAGGACTCTAACGGTGCCGTTAAAAAGATTGTTAATTCAACGCCGGGTACGATTAGTTACTTGTCCTTTCCTTATGCTCATGATACCAATATTCAAAAGTTGAGTATTAATGGGGTAAAGCCAACTAACAAAAATATTACTACTAATAAGTGGAAGATTTGGTGTTATGAGCACATGTACACTAAGGGTAAGCCCAACAAACAAACTAAAGCGTTTATTAATTATATGTTAGGTGAAAAAGTACAAAAAGATCTTGTACCTAAGATTGGGTACCTCAGTATCAATGAAATGAAAGTAACTCGTAATAGCAAGAATCAAGTTACACAAATAGGAAAATAGTTCATGGATAAGAAGGATAAATTAAAGGAAGTTGTTGATCAAGCAATTGCTAGTCAACACGTTCCACACGTTAAATTAAAAAAGATGGGTCCGACTAGTGTTGATATTGATAAATTAACCAAGCCATCTAAAGAGACTCATCAAGAATATTGGGGCAAGGGTTTAACTTACTTGGCAATTGTTTTGATTATTGTCTTAGTTGTCTCAATTATCGGCTTTGTCGGCTATCACGGCTTGGCTACTTTTGTCAGCGATCATGTTAATGTCTTTCACTTTTTGACTTCAACTGATTGGGACCCGGGTGAGGGCAAGAATCATGTTGGTGCTGCGGTAATGATCGTTACTTCGTTCTTAGTAACTCTTTTAGCAGCATTGGTAGCCACCCCGTTTGCAATTGCAATAGCTCTTTATATGACTGAATATTCATCTAAAAAGGGTGCCAATTTCTTACAGTCAGTGACTGAATTATTAGTTGGAATTCCGTCTGTAGTTTATGGTTTCTTGGGATTAACTATCATCGTGCCTGTGATCAGAAAACTATTTGGTGGAACAGGTTTTGGTATTTTAGCAGCTACGTTGGTGTTGTTCGTTATGGTTTTACCAACAATCACATCATTAACGGTTGATAGTTTAAAGGCTGTACCAAGTCATTTTAGAAAAGCTTCAATGGCCTTAGGTTCTACGCATTGGCAGACTATTTATCATGTTGTTTTGCGAGTTGCTACGCCTAGAATTTTGACGGCGGTAATCTTCGGAATGGCAAGGGCCTTCGGTGAAGCTTTAGCCGTACAAATGGTTATCGGTAATGCCGTCTTGATGCCATACAATTTGGTCAGTCCATCAGCAACATTAACTAGCCAATTAACTAGTCAAATGGGAAATACGGTCATGGGAACTTTGCCAAACAATGCATTATGGTCATTAGCATTATTGCTTTTAATTATGTCTTTGGTATTTAATTTCCTAGTTAAGTTAATTGGAAAGAAGGGACAAAAGTAATATGGATGCAAAAAAGAAAGATAAATTAGCTACGGCGATTATCTATATTTTGGTAGGAATTGTTGTATTAATTTTGGCCGGTATCCTAGGTGATATCTTGATTACAGGTATTCCACATTTGTCCTGGCACTTTTTGAGTTCTGAAGCCTCATCATACCAAGCTGGTGGTGGGGTACGTGATCAACTTTTCAATTCAATTTATTTGTTAATTTTGACTACTATTATCTCCTTACCAATTGCTTTAGGAGCAGCAATTTATCTAGCAGAATATGCTAAAGATAATTGGGTGACCAATTTGATTAGAACTACAATTCAAATTCTTAGTTCATTACCATCAATTGTAGTTGGCTTATTTGGTTATTTATTGTTTGTAGTTCAATTTGGCTTTGGTTTTTCAATTATTTCTGGTGCTTTAGCTTTGACCTTCTTTAATTTGCCAATTTTAACTAGCAATATTGAAGAAGCAATCAAGGGCGTCCCACAAGATCAACGTGAAGCAGGATTGGCTTTAGGATTATCTAATTGGAAAACTATTCGCGGAATTGTTTTACCCGCTGCTCTTCCCGGAATTTTAACTGGAATTATTTTGAGTGCGGGCCGAATCTTCGGGGAAGCTGCTGCTTTGATCTATACAGCGGGACAAAGTGGATCAACAGTCAATTATGCGGACTGGAATCCATTTAGTCCAACTAGTCCACTTAATGTAATGCGGCCAGCCGAAACATTGGCGGTCCACATTTGGAAAGTAAATACTGAAGGAATTATTCCTGATGCCACGATTGTTTCAGCAGCTACTTCAGCGCTCTTGGTTATTGTGGTAATCGTATTTAATTTAGGTGCACGTTATTTAGGCAATAAATTGTACCGCAAGTTAACTGCAGCTAAGTAGGTGAAATAATGCAAGATTTAAAACCTAGCTATATTAAAACTTTTGCAAATGATGATTTGGAATTATCAACTGAAGATTTAAGTGTTCTTTATGGCGGTAAGGTACAAAAATTATTTGATGCCAGTCTTCAATTTAAAAAGAACACGATTACAGCTTTGATCGGTGCTTCGGGTTCAGGTAAATCAACATTTTTACGTTCATTAAATCGAATGAATGATCGAGTAGCAACTGTTAACGGAAAAATCTGGTTTCATGGTTTAGATGTGAATAAGCCTAATATCAATGTTTATGAATTAAGAAAAAACATTGGCATGGTTTTTCAGCGGCCTAATCCATTTCCTAAATCAATTAGAGAAAATATTGTTTATGCTTTGAAGGCAGATGGACATAAGGATCGGGCAGAACTTGATCGAGTTGTAGAAGAAAGTTTGCGTGCGGCTGCTTTATGGGATGAAGTTAAAGATAAGCTGGATAAAAGTGCATTAGCATTGTCGGGTGGTCAACAACAGCGTTTATGCATTGCTCGTGCTTTAGCTGTTAAGCCAGAAATTTTACTACTGGACGAACCTGCCAGCGCTTTGGATCCTGTTTCTACTTCTAAACTGGAAGATACCCTTAAGCAGTTGAGGAGTAAGTATACTATGATTATGGTAACTCACAACATGCAGCAAGCCTCAAGAATTAGTGATTATACTGCATTCTTCCATTTAGGACATGCAATTGAATATAATTCAACGGCAGAGATCTTTACTAATCCTAAGGGTAAGATTACTGAAAACTATATTCAGGGAAGTTTTGGATAAAATGACAACAATAATTTCAGCAAAAGATGTACATCTAAGTTATGGCAATTATGAAGCACTGCACGGGATCAGTCTTGATTTTAAGAAAAAAGAATTAACAGCTTTGATCGGTCCAAGTGGTTGTGGTAAATCTACTTTTTTACGCTGTCTTAATCGAATGAACGATGACATCGAAAACATTAAGATCACAGGTGAAATCAAGTTTGAAGGCCAAGATATCTATAATTCTAAAATGGATTTGGTCAGTCTACGTAAAGAAGTCGGCATGGTTTTTCAACAGCCAACCCCATTCCCGTTTTCCGTATATGACAATGTGGCTTATGGCTTAAAAATTGCTGGTGTTAAAGACAAAGAGCTAATTGATCAGCGGGTAGAAGAGAGTCTTAAGCAAGCTGCTATTTGGAAAGAAACAAGGGACAATTTAACTAGAAACGCTCAAGCATTTTCAGGAGGACAGCAGCAAAGAATTTGTATTGCTCGTGCGTTGGCTGTTAGACCTAAAGTTGTTTTATTAGATGAGCCCACAAGTGCGCTTGACCCAATTTCAAGTAGTGAGATTGAAGAGACACTGATGGAACTAAAGCATCAGTATACTTTTATTATGGTGACTCACAATTTGCAGCAAGCAGGACGAATTTCTGATCAGACCGCCTTTTTGATGAATGGCGATTTGATTGAAGCTGGTCCAACTGAAGAAATGTTTATTGCACCTAAGAAACAAATCACAAGTGATTATCTTAACGGTCGTTTTGGTTAAAATTTTGAGGTAAAAAGATGCACGAAATATTTTTGGATGAACTGAAAAAATTAAATACACAATTTATGGAAATGGGTGTCCTCGTCAACGATGATATTGACCATGCTACCCGTGCTTTTGTTGATCATGATAAAAAGACTGCGCAGTCAATGGTTGATGATGAAGAAAAGATTCCTACAGAATCAATTAATATTCAAAAGCAAGCCTTAAAATTAATGGCCTTGCAGCAACCGGTAGCTACTGATTTTAGAGTTGTTATCAGTATTTTAAAGGCCACTACTGACTTGGAGCGAATTGGTGAAAATGCTATGAGTATTGCTCTGGAAACAATCAGAGTAAAAGGTAATCCTCGTATTCCAGAAGTTGAAGAAATTATTTCTAATATGACACATAATGTGCGACATATGTTAATTCAAGTTTTAACTGCTTACGTGCAAGATGATGAAAAAATGGCACGTGAAGTGGCTAGTCGTGATAGCATGATTGACCACGACTATGTAAGAGCTCGTCAATTGATCGTTGATGGAATTGAAGATGATCCTTCGCGTGCAATGGCTTCATCAAGCTATTTTGTAGTTACCCGTTTACTTGAACGAATCGGTGACCACATTGTTAACTTGGCTAGCTGGGTCGTTTATAAAACTACGGGTGAACTAGAAGAACTATCTAATTCAACTGAAAGTGAAACGATTTAAATAAAGTACCGTAAAAAGCGGTGCTTTTTTTGTAATAAAAAACAGTTGATACGCGTGGTGCTAGTTAAATCGTTCTAGACAATATGCCATATTATAAGCTAAAATAGCTATTTCTAGCCGCTGTTGAAAGCCTACTGGACTTCTTGCTCGATTATTCTCAGCGTTGTAATAACTAAGCAAAGAAAAGTCGCTTTCAATGCTTCTTCTAATTGCCATCATCGCTTACTATTGCGTGGACCTTGAAGCCATAATAATAGACTTTCTTG